>NZ_CP076133.1:1830000-2135000 GCF_018736045.1 Flammeovirga yaeyamensis
CCTTATAATCATTTGGTGCATCTAAAGTTGATACATCATACCCTTTTAAAGCCGTATTCAATGCATAAACAACTTGCTGAGTTGGAATTCCTGCCAAAGCCGCTTTTTCTTTATCGACTTCAAAAGTGTATTCTTTTTCATCACTTTCTAAGTAAGAATCCACATCGACAATGTCTTTAGATGCATTGAATACTGATTCTACTTTTGAGGCTACCGACTCTTGTCCTTCCATCTCAGGACCATAAATTTCTGCTACTAAAGTAGATAATACCGGAGGCCCCGGAGGAACTTCAACCACCTTGATATTGGCCCCCAACTTTTCAGCTAATTCTTGAAGTTTAGGTCGGAAAGATTTTGCCAAGTCATGACTTTGTAGGCTTCTATCTCCTTTATCAGTTAAGTTAACTTGGATATCCGCCATATTTGTTCCTCTTCTTAAATCATAATGACGTACCAAGCCATTAAATGTATTGGGAGATGATGTCCCTACATACATTTGATAGGCGGTCACCTCATCTTGCTGTCTGATATAAGCCGCCAATTCTTTCGTTACCTGATAAGTTTCTTCTAGCGGTGTACCCTCAGGCATATCCACTACAATTTGAAACTCATTTTTGTTATCAAATGGTAGCATTTTTACTACAACCATGTCAAAATAGAACATCGACATAGAACCTAATAAAAGCACAGTGATGCTGATGATAAACGACCATCTTAAGACTGGTTTTTCCACCAATGGACGCATCATTTTATTGTACCATTTATAGATGAGCGTATTCTCGACTTTAAACTCTACTTCCTCTGTATGTGGATCACCTTTTAATAATCGATAAGCTATAAAAGGTGTGATAACTAAAGCTACAATTAAAGAGAAAAACATAGCAAATGCAGCTCCAATAGGCATTGGACTCATATAAGGTCCCATCATTCCTGATACCGCAATCATCGGTAATACCGAGGCGATTACTGTAAATGTCGCCAATATCGTAGGGTTACCCACTTCGTTAATCGATGCCAAAGCCGCCTTTAAGAATGGTAATTTTCTCATTTTAAAGTGACGGTGCATGTTCTCTGCGATGATAATACTGTCGTCTACTACAATACCTGTCACAAAAACCAATGCAAATAATGTGATACGATTTAATGTATAACCCAACAAATAATAAGAGAACAATGTCAAGGCAAAGGTCACTGGAACTGAAAGGAAGACAACTAATCCTCCTCTCCAACCCATTGATAAAGCGACAACAATGGTCACAGCGATGATCGATCCAATCAGGTGCATCATCAATTCGTTTACCTTATGTGAGGCACTCTCCCCGTAATTTCTTGTCACACTAACGGTAACATCAGAAGGTATTAATGTAGACTTTAAATCTTCCGTTTTCTGAAGCACTAAATCCGCTAATTGCATCGCATCTGCTCCTTTTCTTTTGGCAATAGATAATGTCACAGCCGCTTCATCACCTTTCATTTCTTGATCACTAGAAGTTCCATAACCGAATCGTACATATTGAATAGGATCTTGAGGGCCATCTGATACCGTAGCTACTTGACTTAAGTACACGGGAGCATCACCATTTCTACCGATCACTAAATGTTCTAAATCGTCTACCGTCTTAAAGAAACTACCCGATTTAACCGATAACTTTTGGTTTAAATGATTTACATGACCAGAAGAAAACTGTTGGTTCCCGGATTGAATTTGTTGAGCAATACTTAAAGGATCTACTTTAAATGATTTCATCTTTTCTCTATCAAGATCTACTTTCATTTCTCTGCTTCTTCCTCCAATGACATTGACTTGTGCAATATCACTAATCTTGGAAATTTCATTTGATAATTCCTCCCCCATACGTCTCAACATATAATCATCGTATTTTGGACTGTGCAGTGTTAAAGTAAGTGCGGGAACATCATCAATTGCTCTCACTTTTAAGATGGGTTCCATTACACCAGAAGGCATTTGATCCTTGTATTTATCAATTTCTGCATACAATTTCACAATACTTCTTTCAATGTCTTCACCTACGTGAAACTGCACAATGACCATGGCTTGCTCGTTCATTGAAGTAGAATATACATATTCAACCCCTTTAATATTTGAAGCAATTTTTTCCAATGGTTTGGCTACTCTCGATTCCACTTCTTTCGGTGATGCCCCTGGGTATCCTATAAATATATCGGCAATGGGCACATCAATTTGCGGTTCTTCTTCTCTTGGTGTTAAGTAACTTCCATAGATTCCTAATCCCAAGAAGACGAACATCAATAAGGGTGTCAATTTAGAGTTGATGAACACCTCTGCGATTTTTCCTGCTATTCCTTTTTGCATTTCTATTTCGTTTAATGGATTAGAAATTAATTAAAGCACCATCGAATAAATCGGGAGTAACTGTAGTAATCACTTGGTCTCCCTCTTCTGCTCCAGATAAAACTTCGACCATACCATTTGATGTTTTCCCTAATCTTACCCAAGTCAAAGACGCTTCATTTTGAAGATTTACCAAGTACACACCTTCCAATTGTCCCTTTCTATAAATGGCATTCTCAGGTAGTAAAATCTTCTGCACCAACCCCTTACTCGAAGAGACTTTTGCATACATTCCATTGGCTAATTTTGAATGTTGATTCAATGAAAACTCCACTGTAAATTGCCCACCATTGTATTTACCAGATGGAACCACTCGCTTTACAGTTCCTTTAATATTTTGCTGTAAAGCATCTACATAGATCATCACCTCATTTCCTTTTTCAAAAGCATCAATTTTTGAAGCTGGAATGTTAGCTAAAGCCTTAAACTTTGATGCTGAAGCAAACTCAACAATCGGCATTCCTGGTGAAGCCATATCTCCTGCCACCATCATCTTTTTTGTGATTACTCCTGTGAACGGTGCTCTAATAGTGGTGTAAGATAGATTTGAGTCTACCTCATCTTCTGCATTCTTAGCTACCTCCAATTGTGCTTTTGCAGAAAGATAATAAGTACGTATATCATCCAATTCTTTATCTGTCGCACTTCCCAATTGGTGAAGCTTTTCAATTCTCTGATAATCCTTTTCAGCGTTTTGTAAATTCACTTCCGCCATTTCAACTTGTGCATGTACTCTAGCTTTTGAAGAATGAATTCCAGCACTTTCAATTCTTGCTATTACCGTCCCTTTTTTGATCACATCTCCTGCTTCAAAATTGAAATCGTATAATCTACCCATCAATTTTGTACTTAAGAGCACAATGTTATCACTCTTAATTTCTGCTGCGTATTGTGAATTATTGGAAACGTTTTCTGTTTTTACTTTTTGTACTTTAACAGGTATAGCTACTCTTTCTTGCTTCTTTGTAGAATCATTTGCCTGACTACAAGAAAACAGTGTACTCATACCCAAAAAAGTGATCAATAAAGTCGATATATATGTATATTTTTTCATGATGATGTTCGGTGTAAATTTTATTCTTTTAGTAATAGATCTAGGTGGAAAATGGCCATATTGTATTCAAAAACAGCGTGTAAATAGCCTAACTCTTTTTCTGATTTAATGGATTCTGCACTTAATAAATCCACCGTTTTTTCTAAGCCTACTTTGTATCTATCAGATAATATTTTGAAGCTGCTTGATGCCTCTTCTTTAGCTACTTCTGCCAACTCAATTTTTGATTTAGCCGATTGTACTTTTCGTTGTGCTTTTTTCAATTCCACATTGGCTTGTGACTTTTCCTTTTCCAAGTTTAAAGTTGCTTTCTCCCAATCCAATTTTGATTGTTGGGATGCCGCAATTTGACGTCCACCATCAAATACTGTCCAGCTTAAAGAAACACCTACCAAGTAACTTTGTGCAGTTGTTCCAAAAAGATGTGGGTCGTTAAAATCGTATTGCCCGAATGCGTTAATACGTGGTATAAACTTAGATTTGTTCATTTTCCACATACTTTCTTGTGCTTTTGCAGCATACGATAAACCCATTAAATCAGCACGAGTTAAAGGAACAAATTCTGTTTCCATTTGAGTCAGATTCGTTTGTTCTTCTTCCAATTGATCTTGCAATTGAATCACTGTTCCTTCCTCAAGTTTTAATAGATATACTAAATAATCATTGACTGATAATCGAGCATCTTCCGCTTCTTGTAACTTCGTTTGAATATCAAGTTTTCTCACTTTAACTTGAAGTACATCCGATTCTTTAGCATACCCATTGTCCTTGTTGTCTTGCACAACTTTATAGGCTTCCTCTAGTGTAGATAGTGCTGATTTTAAGACTTCAATTTGATGTTCAGCCAAACCCAACATATAGTAATGTTGTTTCACTTCGAATAAGATAAACTCTTTCACTCTTTTAGATTCCTGCACCTTAGCATTATACACCTGTTTACTTGCTTTTCGACCATGTAAACCGTCTAGATTAAAGATCGGTTGCTGTATAGCACCTCTTGTATTCCAGTTTGATATATTGTCTGGATCGTTTAATCTATTCGGATCGAAATCTGCTACAGTTACTCTTTCTTGCTGTAAAAGAATACCAAAAGCATTCAAAGGATTGTTTGTATTTACCCCCGTTTCTGAGAGTGTGATATTAGGCAAAAAGACATTATTCGTTTTCTTATATTCTAATAAAGCCGAGGCTACTTCTTTTTCCTTAATCTCGATATCTCGGTTATTATCTGATGCTAATTTTAAGGCTTCTTCTAACGATAAGCTTTTTGTTTGGGCATAGGTGTTCCACCCTAACAATAGACCAGCTAAAGTCAGAAATATATTGTATTTCATTATTAAATTTTAATTGATGTGATTAGATAATTTGAAAATTGTGGTTTTTCAAAATCTATCAGAAGTACGGACAATCCGAGCGAGTACCTATAAGATTACAGTTCATGACTTGTGCTTTAATTAATTTTCCTTTTGATAGTATTACTTTTCAACCTATCTAAAGTGAGTGATGAATTAAACTTATGATACAAATGTAGAGGATCTAAGAGAGATCTTGTGTGACAGAAGTTACATACATATGAACAAATCTTCATGTCTTAATATATGTAATTATAAAACACTGATTTTTAGTAATAAAAAAAACCTGAATTTGATAAATAATGACTTTATCTAATTCAGGTTTATATTATTCTCTATTGTGAGATTTAATCAAAAAACGCCAACTTATGCGTTAAGAAAATCTGTAAGCGATGTTCGTTTGGTGTTCCATTTCTTGACAAGTACATGTACCCTGCCTGGAAATTTAAAGATTTTGTCATCTGATAGCCCAACATGGCATATGCACGGTTTTGGCTAAACTGAGTATTCGGGTCAATATCAATTAGTATTTCGTTACCGAATGTACTGAAGAATACTCCTTGATGCATGGTCTTATCAGAAATTGGCACCCCTACTTGAGCTCTGTAACGTCCTCTTTGAGCCAATCCGCTTTCCAACGATCTTAACTCATAACGATAACGGTGCTGAAGTGTGAACCTTCCTAACTTCTGAGAAGTGATCGCTTGTAAAGTAGTCCTGTATTCTGAACTTGTTTGACCGTCTGGATTCACCGGTTCATAGGGACTGTTATGGTGATATTCTTGTGAAATCGCCAATTGGAAATTGTCTTTTACATTATAGCAAAAGAATGGACGCACAAAGAAACTTTGTACATCTGATACGACATCATATGTTCTCACCTGAGACTCCACAAATATTTCGAATTTGGGAGAGAATTTATAGAATCCGTTATAGATATACCAACTACCTACATCGGGTAATTCTTGTGCTTTAGATACTACGGAACAGAATAAAATTGATAAGGTAAGTAGTACTGATTTAGTTAATTTCATTTATATTCTTGGTTTTTTGCTTAATCATTCAAAAGTAATAATAAATCGTATTGCATCAATAGAATTATTACGACAAACATCCTAACAATGATGAATAAGCTTTTTGTCATTCCTATGAGATGTTCTCATTATGTAAATTTAAATAATAAAGTTGAAGTTGTCATTTTATGTTGAGTTAAGTCTACTAAACTTCACATTCAAGAAATAAAAGTTTATATTTCTGATGAAAATGTAAACTTCGATATTTATCTATCTGATTATCAGTATTACTAAGTAGCTTTAGGTAGAAGAGCGTGCAGGATTCGTGTCAATGTTTCTTAATTCGATATTCAATTTCGTTAACTTAGTAAATTTTGCTGAATTTTCCACATCTATTATGTTTGTATCGTTGTCAATCGCTGACATTCGCAAACACCCACACTACGCATCGTATCTAATCTGAAACGAACGTATCGCAGAACATTTCCCGCTATCGTAGAACGTACTTATTTTCGCTCACCGTATGGTGCACTTCTAAGCGTATTATGGTCAATCCACTCCGACTCGTTATATCCAACGTCGCGAAGTTTGTTCCAAGCGCTTGTTTAATTTAAATAAGTGTTCAATGAAAGATAGAATACAACAATTAGAATACAAGGTTGCTGAACTCACATATAGATTAGATCAATATGAGAGATTCGATGATGAATTGTTGACTGTTAAAGATGTATCAAAACGTTTGAAGATGAGTTTATCACTAGTCTATAAATTGATCAACTCAGGCGAAATGAAACACAAGAAGGTCAGTAAGAAGTATTATGTACGATTGTCCGACTTAAAGTCGTTTATAAAAGCATAAAAAGAAACCCTAACCGTCTTGGCTAGGGTTTTAATGTTTCGGTGGGATGATGCTATTGTCGTAACAACTCGTAATGTACGTGCTGTTTCAGATTCGTTCGATCAAGTTGCATCTTGTCCTTCACTTCGTTGATCATATCAATCATGTGTATTTGATTCGTTTCATGACGTTCTCGTATCGACTGCATGATTCGATCTTGCATTTCAGTTTTACTGATTTGAAAGAACTTCGTGTCAGCAACAGTGTCTAATGAGGTTTGCGAACTAACTAACTCTTTCATCGCATTGTTCAAGTCGTAAACATCATACTCTGTCATTCTTGCGACAAGGTTTTTAGCAGCCAGTGTCCACTTGCCTGTTTGCTCTAGATAATGAAAGTTAGGCTGAATATTACCTGTGTGATCGATAATCTCAAGACAATGTAAAGCTATTGCAAGTTCATCTTCAGTAACGTTGATCATTCGTGCAAGGTCTTCAGACGAGTACAAACGGTCGGATAATTGTTCGAGAAGTGCAGTCTGCTTCTCAAGTACTTTATCTTGTTTCTGCTGATTTGCTTCTAAGGTGTCAATTTTCGAAAGTAAAGGCTCAACAACTTTTAGTATTGTTTGTTTAATCTCTCCATCGAAACTTGAAAGTGTTTCGTATTTAAGTACAGCGGTGCTGATTTCCTCAACATAGGGCTTTGCATGTTTACCTCGTTGTGCTTTCGTTATCGCTAACGCCGTATTGAACGTCACTTGAATATCGTATTCTGTCTTGCTGTTTAGTTGATATTCTTTGCGTAGTTCATCCGTCACAGAAACTAACTCATAGTCGACACCTTGTTCAAACTTACTGTTGTCTTTGATGTATGTTGTTTCCCACTTTGCATAATGCTTGTAGTCCTTGTCGTTTGTTAATTCAACGTAAAGAGGTTTTGACCTGATCATGTCAACGTTATTCATCAATTCTCTAATCTTGGCGATGTACTTATACTTTTCTGTGTCGAAGTGGTTTGCTTGAATAGTTGCTATCTCGTTCATAATTAATTATTTAAGTGATTCAACTTGGCCCACCCAATTCGGCGGGGGGAATACTGGGGTAGAAAGATAGCGATATAAAACTGAAACGTTTTGTTATAGTTTTGAAAAATATACTACATTGGCTAGAACAATCAACTATAGACAAAAAAGAAACCCCTCCGATTGTTCCGGAAGGGTTGGTTGTTACAATTTTGCAATTTTTGTTGGACGTTCTAGCTTGTAATCCTGTTCTAATGGTTTGTGTACATCGCTTCTATGCCCTTTGTAACCTTTTACGTATTCAGTTACACGAGCATCGAATTGAATCACATCTCCTGGTTGCAATCGAAGATCCATAAACTGTTTACCAACATTCATCCATAGATGGTTAGCGACTACGTCAGATTTAATCGACAAATTCTTTAGAAGAACCGTTGGCAATGGCGGACCTTTAAAAGCTGATTTCGTACCCATGCGACCAACTGTTGCCGTAAACGTTAGACGTTGACCTTTCAGCGGTATTAAATCTCTTCGTGTCATTGACTAATCAACTTTATATTGCGCGGACTTTAAACTAAACTGATTTTGCTTCTGTTTGAGATGTAGTTTTAAAACTTTATGATCAACATTTAAAGCTTCTAATTCAACCTGTAGTTGTTGATTTTTAAGTGCGAGCTTTTCATGCAATTGTTGTGCTTTGCATACAGTGGCTCTTATAAGTTTTAAATCGGTAGAATCTGAAATAATATTTAAAAGCATGCGGTATTCTAGTATATACTCTTCAACTTCTAACTCAGCCACTCGGTTTAGTAAATACTCGGTTAAACCTCCATCATCAACATTTTGGTTTAACTTTAACTTCTTTAAAATGGTCTGTACGGTTACTTTTGTGACAGTTTTTTCAAAAATTTCAGGAATAACATCGTTTGCATGCATTTCTAAATAGTTTTGTATAAGCATACTTGTTACTACATAGCCGTCAACTCCATGTTCTACTTCTATAAAATTCTCTATCATATTTTTTTAAATTTTGGTTACAATTGACATTATACAACTAATAGTTTTGACGTTTGAGTTTGTCGTTAACGAGTTACCTAACGTTGAGATTACTCGTCGACGACTTAATATAAATTTGAACGTTTAGTCAGTGACTTTGCCGTCACGTTTGTCAAGAAGCTGTTGCAAAACGTTACGGAGAATCTTTGCTCGTTGCAAGTTTTCGCCTGTGAACTTCTTTGTGTCGTCAATTAACGCGATTGCATTTTCTAAACACACGTATGGAACACCGCCATGTTCGTAAGAAGCTCCTTTAGTTAATAATCTACCTCGTTGTTTTTTCCATTTTGAAAGGTTAGTACGCCAAGCTTTTCCATTTGACTTACTTTTTAGACGATTTATTTGCGCATCAGTGCGAGTATATGCGAACAATTCGTGAACATCTACACAATTCCCATAAGGTCTGTGTGAGTCGACAATTTTAAGCATGTCAGATGCATCCGGGATGCATTTGGTGGCACCTATATCGTGTTGATTATTAGCGTATTTTGGAAATTCAGATGCATCCCGGATGCATTTGGTATCTGTTGATCTTTTAATCCCGCCATCCCGAATAGACTCATATTCATCCAACACCTCATCCGAAAGTTCTCTCCTGGTCCTAAACATATCCATGTCTGTAATCTCGCCACTTTCCAACGCTTTTTGTCCTGCTTTGACATACCCGGAATTGTACCACTTCATTTGACCGTTTTCGATCATGTCTTCCACTCGTGTTGATGGTACATGATCCTCCTCGTAAAATTCTTTGTCAATTTCGTTTTGTGCGTTTTCGTGAAACTTTAGTTGGAATGCGATTAAGTTTTTCTCGAAATCATTCAATTCACCTCTTGTGTCAATTGCTGACTTTTCCATCTCAAGCTTAGCCTCAAACGTAGTCTTTGCCAATCGTAATTTTCGAAGCTCATGTTCCAATTGCTTTATTTCCGTAGACTTTAATTGTTGTAATCTACGTTTAAGAATCTCAATGTCGTCTGAAATCTCTTCAACGGATTGGTAGTGTTCAATTGGATTGCCACTAACAACTTCCTCTGTTTCGATTACTTCAATTTTACTCATTTGTATTATGGTGTATATAGTGCTCAATTCGATAATTGATACAACGATTTGCATTACGGCTGATCTTCCATGCATCATCTTCAAGGATGAACCAGTTATTTTTTCGATGTTTCTTCAATGGTTCTAATGAACGTTTTGACAAAATACCAGCATGGCTGAGCAACACTTTTAAATCGTCAGAATCTCTATCGAAGATCGTTGCTAGTCGATTTAGGTATGTTTCAAAGTCGTAGTACCCAACACTAGATTCAGATCCAACCAATGGGTAATCTTGCCAACGTTTAAAATGTTTGGTTAGATGTTCGTATTTGTCGTCAATCTGCTTCTTAGTTGTACTACCACCAATGTAACTACTCTTGATGTGTTGATATAAACGTTCAACAATTCTACCATGAAACCACCGAACCGTTGGTGCATATTTATTACCCGCAGCGACACCCTCTGTATCATTTTTAGCAGCTTCATATTCGTCCTTAAATTCGTCATTGGTCCTTGCATATGACATACGTATCAGTTTTTCTTTAATGGCTTCACCTGTCGGTTGACCTTTATCGTAAGCTGAGTATTTCTTAACTAATCCAAGTATCAGAAGTAGTTTATTAATATGCTCTTTTTCAAGATCAAATCCACGTTGGACAAGTAGCGACGTGACAGTGTTTACCCGCATATATCCATTAACAGACATAACTTCTTCAATCGTTTCTTTAGATGCTCCCACTTGTTCTAGCATCCGCTTTAGCTTTGCATTCTCAGATTTTAGATCTGTAATTGTACTCTGGGCCAATGCGAATGCTTCATCTTTTTTCTGCAAAAGACTACTAAGTGTCAGTACAGCTTTGTTTGCTTCTTCTTGCGTTTCAGCTGTGTTGTGTTCCAAAATTAATTTCGAATTAGCAGCAGCGGATTCACCTCTCTGCATCATAGGTTCGAAATCGCGAAGTGCTAAATAAACATCACATTTTTCAGGTACAGCTAACTTACCACCTAGTTGAATCGCTGCGGCATTTATCTCAACAAGACCTGATTCAGACTTGACCAATTGCGGTGCTATCATACCACGCTCTTTGAAAAATTCGTCAAGCTTTTTGTTAACCTCATCCACAACCACGAAAATCTTTCCACCAAGCTTTGTGTACGCGAATAAACTCATTTCTTCATTTCTCTTTAAATGGAGAAACCGTCACTCAAACTTGTATCCTACCCCAAGTCCAAACAACGGTCCCATGTCATTTAATTAATCGAAATTTGACGCTACTAGGTAGGATTGTAATATCAAAAATCTACAGATGCAACATTACAACTTCAGAAAACAACCGCCAATTTTGAACAATTAAACGGTTGCTAACTGAATGTACAATTGCATGGAAATAAGGAACTTAGACTACTTCTAAACAATTCCAAATCACCACCAACGAACTGATTTTTTTGCTGTGAAAAGAGCGCCGGTGAACAGCCGTGCTATGCCACTTAGTAAAGTTTCGTATCTTTGAGGAGTTTTTTCATGTATGCTCAACAGCGTGTGTCGTTCTATGCATTTTGAGAGCTAGTAACGCACCGCTTGTCCGAGCTATCTTACGCCACTCGACTGATCTTCCTCACCCGACAATACACGTCGTAATCAACATAGAAGTAATCATCCTCGAACTTGATGATTTGACGTTCCGAATTGAACGTTAGTTGAGAACCTTTGTAAACTGCTACTGCTGTGTGGTATTTGTCTTCGGCATCTTTCAACACCTTTATGAACATTTTATCACCCTTTTCAACGTGTTTGATGTAAGACTCAACGTCCTTGAACGCTTTGTCGACACGTCGTATGTTGACGATTAGTGTGCTACAGTTATTGACTGTTAGTCGCAATGAAATAGCATAATCGCTAATTGTGTAGCTTTCAAAATCAGCGGTTAACTCAGTCGCATACGTAATGTAACGATTGACAACTTTAATCTGATTTTGTAGAAATTTGTGTTCACTTGCAACGACAAATGAATCGTCAGTTGCATTGAAGTGATTTACGGATATTACTGACATAGTAAAATAAAATTTACGTTTGACAAGGCACAAGGCTGCGAAACGCCACCTCGTGCCTGAAACAAACTAATTAATATATGAAATTTGGAATAATTCTTTAGTGATCGTTGCGACCTTGATGCCACATGACAAGCGGAATCTTCACCGCTTTTAGCTTCGGCTCCGGCTTCGACTCTTGGCCATCAACAACGATTTTGAAGTTCTGCAGAAACTCGATGTCGTCTTCTGATGAACGTTCAGTGTGAATGAACATGACACCGCCGTTTTTTAAATAAACCTTCGTATAACTGTCGCAACTCAACGTCTTGAACCTTTGATCGTCATCGACCGTGTCGGTAACCAAGATTTCGAAGTTACGAATGTCTATTTCTTCCTTGATGAAACCCAAGAAAGGTGCGATATCGAAGAACGCATCTTGGATAAGGTTGTGCAGTTCTTCTAACTCCTTGAAAACGTTACCTTTTAGAACATGCTCTTTTAGCTGTTTGCTGTCCATAGTGATTTGAGTTTTAGATATAACTTGACGAACCAAACTGATTTGAGTTCGTTCAATTGTTGTCGAGTATTCGATAGTTGTTGTTCAACTTCAAGTTTACTGTTTCTACTTGCGAACAATGACGAATTTGTCAACAACAACTCGTTCTTCGCTTCGATTAGTTTTTCTTTCGAACGTTTTACCTTAACATCGGCATCAATCAACTTGTCGATTAGATCTTCATTTGCACTGATCATATCAGATTTCGACATGCTATAGTTGAATTTGAACTTGTTGTATGTATCAACGATTTGCTTCTCGTCACTTCGCCAACAGGTTATTGCTGAACCGTCCTTTCCAACTACCCATACTTGACGTTTACCTACTTTAATTTCGTATTGACCATTATCGTTGATGTTTTCTGGAATCAGTTGACTTAGAATCTTCGTTCTAAAGTTTTCATCAAGGAGTTGCATTTCAAGTTGTTTCCTCGTCATGTTCTTGTCACATCTTTGACGTAAACGCTTGAGGAAATGATTTGAGAATGATCCAAATGAAACCAACTTGTTGCGTTTATCCAACGCTTTTAAATCGTCGTCTGACATCTGATCTAACGCTTCGTCGCTATTGATCAGAACGTCTTGTCGTCTCTTTTTCTGCATAATGAATGAATCGTTTACAGTCTTTCGCTTTGTTGATCCTAGGGTTGTGGTCGGGGCAAGTCTTTTCATGAACACAATACCCACAACCAAGTTGATGATACTCCATGGTTACCTAAACGGTTTCTTCGGTGCGTCTAGCCCTAACTTTTTGTCGATTTTAAGCAAGTCCATCATTTCCTGACCCATCGCATGTTTCATCGCATCAGATGTGTACTTCTTCAACTCCTCAGAAACCTTTTCAACGGTTTCTTTGGTGAACTTGTCGCTAAACTGCTTCAATTGACGATCAATAATGTAATGAACACGAGTTTGTCGATTACTTGAATAATTTGTTGCAGGTTTACCGTTACCATCAACTTGCTCAGTTAAGAAGTTGTCGAACTTCTCTTTGATCATCGCTTTGCCACTTGGATATTCCTTTAGGGTATCGCCCCAGCGGTCACATTGTACGATCGGCTTAGACCATAACGTTTGGAACTCACGATCCACAATTTCGTCGATCTTCGTGTTGAGCTCTTTGTAAGTTCGATCCTCTAACTCCTTTCGAGCTTCAGCTAACAACTTGTTCTCAATACGACTTGTAACACCGTCGATTATTTCTTGTTTTACTACCTGGTCGATATCACCACCCTCTTCGAGCCAATCGACAGTTACTTCAATATTGAATTTCATGATATTTTTTCTGGTTGAATTATTTTAAAAATCGTCTTATAGTCACCGTCATCAATCGTGTATTTTTGCTGTAACGACGAGAAGTGGAATACTGACGTTTCAGTCCTAGCCGTTTCGTAGTAGGTTTCCACCCATTGATTGATATTTGACATCGAATCGGCTTGCATATAATTTCTAGCAAGCAAAGTCTCACTACGACTCATTTTATGCTGCTCCCAAATAACTAGATAGTTCATGATATTATAATTTCTTTTATATCTCGTACATCCGTCGAACGAAACACCCTGATATCCATAAACTTTCTGAATTTGACATCAAACCTTGATGCCGATGCTGGATCTGAATTAATCAGTTGGTCCAGCATTTTTGTATAGGTCAACGGGTGTATAACAATCGCTGTAGGCTCTCTACCTTCCAACCGTTTGAACGCGGCGATTTGGTATTCCAAAGAATCAGCCGTAGACGTTCGATTTAGATTTCTTGTTTGTGACATAGCATATTGATGTTTGACTGTACAATTACCATCTCACCATCCTCCAACGTAATGCATAACCACTCGTTGTTTGGGCCACCTTTTTGTATCGACTTAACCGGTGATGTATTTCGACATACGCATGAGCCAATCTGTTTACCAACTTCAGCAAATTCATAGTCTTCACCATCAGTCGTTGCACACCAATTCCACGTCGCTTTGTAGATTATATTATTCATAACTCTTGAATTTGCATTTGTGATCTATCTTTTATGATTTCGTATTCATGGTGAAATGGTACATAACCATGGTGTACCATGATTTTCATTTGACCATTCTCCATAACGAAGTCGGCAACACCACGGCCAACGAACAGTTGCGATTGAAATCTACGAGTTAACCCAACAGGCTCGATCTCTAATAGTTTTATCTTCGTCATTTTACCAACTCCTTAACCATCTTATCCAACAACTTACGGTCTTCTAACAACTTGAACGTCACCTTTGACGCGTAATCTGTACGAATGTACTTGACACGGTGTCGAAGTGTTACTGCAGCAATTTGCAGCTTGTCTTGAATGTGTTTCAGATTGTTGAACTTACTCGAAGTAATCACTAAAACACCTTCGCTAACTCTGTTTAATTTCATAGTACAAAAGCGTAAGTGATTGTATAAATCTTCAAAACGTCCATCAACATCGTGTCGACTCTTGGCTGAACTCGTTTAAACCGCTCATCTTTACGACACAGAGCGTTATGGAAATCTAAATATGATTCACCTTCTGAAAAGGTGACCTTGATTTGCACAACCTCAACCATTTTGTCGTACTTATTAACTGAGATAAATGCACCAACTTGCGGTGATGAATCTGTTATTGAAACTGCCAAATGTAACTTATCTCTACCAACTCGTTTAATCGTTACATTTTCGTAAGCGGCGAGTGCTTCAACGTCAACATCAGCCTTTCCAGGCAAGTCAACAAAATCACTTATTGTAAGATTTTGGCAGAATGATATACTACTGATTGTCAGAAGTATTATTGTGATTAATGTCTTCATTTTTTTGATTCTGTTTAAGTAAAAAGCAACGCCCGTGCGTCATCCAAGGAAAGTTCAAAGTTTAAAATTCGACAATTGGGCGTTGCTAGTATCAGGTCGACTACAACTATTTGGTAATCGAGAAGGTTAAACATTTGAAATGCCGACCTAATATCTTCGTTGCTTTTATTGTTAGGAAAAGAACGGTAGATGCTACCGCTCCTTAACCCTTAACCAATAAACAAAGCCGGAAATCCGACCATAAAAACAACATATGTGTCTGTATTCGACTTCAGTAGAATGGAGCCAACAAAGTGCCGACCCCTTTAACTATGAACTAAAAACGTAGTAATTGTGCTACTTGAAAATCGAAAAATGTATCTTATCTTGCTGATGTAAAATATTTTTGAATCTTTTGTTAACCTTCAGAAGCCGATGCATCTAGTGTCGGCTTTTGTTGTTATTTGAATCGTCTAAATAAAGTAGAAGAAATAACCTGTCCACTAGAACTTTTCTCATCAATTAAAATGTATTTAATGAACTCGCGTTTAACTTCGATTTGATATTGCGCCAAGACTTTAAGTGTTTGTGTAGATACATCGAAACGTATTCTCTTTTCTTTTACAATACTATCGACATATCCAAGACACGCTTTTTCCCAATTCTCTATTTTCAACACCTCAAAAGGTTCCATTAGATTTACTTGCGTTCGCTGTACTTCATCGCTTATACCAACGTGTTCATTAAATGAAAAACGATATGGGATAACAAAATTGAACATTGCTAATGCAGATTTTATGTGATTAAGTTCACACTCAGGTAGGTGCAAAGCTGTTCGTAACTTCACACCTGACCGTTTAACTCGACACTCGAAATACAAAGACATTGTCAACACCTCGTCAGTGTTGTATCGTCTATCAACTTGTGCAAAAACATGAATGTAATCATACTTACATGCAAAATAAGCGGCCAACAACATTAAAGTTGATTTATCATTATAATACTTTGTATGTTGATCACCTTGTGTTGTAATCTTTGCGACTTTTGAACGATTCGTCGCAAGTTGTAAGATTTTCGACACTACTGATATTTGTTGTTTTGCTGTTTGAATTTCTTTAATCCCCAAGCGTTTTAATGCTAATTCAGCTGTATCAGCGATATTTTGTTTATAAGCTTCACTATTCGACATCGACAAACCATTTATCTAAAAATGAAACGACTATTTTAATACGTTGCTTTAATGCTAAATCTAAATCATTTGCCAACGTTGCCATTTCTTTCATTTCTTGTAACAATGCAATTAAGTCATCTGAACCATAAATCTTGAAGTACGAAACATCCATGAAAGACATTGAATCCGAACCACCATCACAAGAATCTAAGCACATATACAGCGAGTCTTCGATACCGAAGTTTTTAACTAAATCTTCGTCTGCATATTCCTTTTTCTGTTTTGATTCTAGGTTTTCTTCAAGGGAGATTGACCACCAGCCTTCATTGTCATACTCCTCTTTGACACGTTTAGCATACTCT
This sequence comes from Flammeovirga yaeyamensis, assembly GCF_018736045.1. Lineage (NCBI taxonomy): Bacteria > Pseudomonadati > Bacteroidota > Cytophagia > Cytophagales > Flammeovirgaceae > Flammeovirga > Flammeovirga yaeyamensis. The sequence continues at coordinate 1,846,653 of NZ_CP076133.1, forward strand.
AACTCGTTAGAATTACATTCAAAGTACTTCAAAAGATCCAATGAAATCTCATAAATACATCCATACAGATTTTGTAACATATAGTCTGAATAAGCTAAGTATGTATGACGTAATACAAACTTTTCATCTTTAAGCTGAGTTGCCATTATAGGACTTGAAGTCAATCTCAGCATCTCTGTTTTTTCGTAAGCATCCTTGAACACTTTTGCCAATTTGGATTTACATTCTTTATAGGTTTTTATATTTTCCATAATTTTAGTTCGGTTTGACTTTTCTATATAGTTTTGATTTAATTTGATAATGAAACTTCGACGGTGATAACTCTATCTGTCTACCCTGGTCATCTGTCAACACGACAAGTTGTTGAGTTACATACTTGTAACTGTAAAGTTTACCGGCGGTGTCAAGTACGTAATTTGTCATCTTGAGATAGGTTTTCGTTGACGTGGCTGAGCAGTACGCTTTCTGTCAGACGATTTCATAATAACCTGCAACAAAGAGTCGTTTTTCTTCACCTCCGCTTCAAGTTTTTCTTGAATATCATTCACTTGCATTGTCAACTCCTTAACCTGACATTTCAAGTCGAACTCACGATCTTTCAACGCATCAAGTTCCTTGCTTGAGATCTTTCCGTTTTTAGCCTCATTCAATTCAACTTTCAACGCTTTAACTTGCTCCTTCAAGGTATCGACGTGTGCATGAGCCGACTTGTAAACCCCAAAGTCTGCGTATTTCACCTTCATCTCTTTAATCTTGCCGTCTTTTATGTCAATAACACGTTTAAGATGTAAGATGTATTCCCGGTCAGTATCGAAGCATGCTCTGACGAGTTCTAGGAATGGCCATTTCATCTTGCTCATCTTACTTGAGAGAGCTTCACGACTTTCTTGTGAATAAACCTCCAACGAGAAATCATCAGCACCTTCGAATAAAACTTTGTGTTCGATTGAATATCTCGAAAGGAAGTCAAGGATCGCATCTTTATGTTGACGGTCTGTACGGTATTTGAATATTTGATTTTCCATGGTTCTATCCGATGTTATATAATTGATTATTAAGTATTTAGTCACTTTAACTGCATCTAAAACGTGGATTTCAACGCGAATAATCTCCAACGTTGATAATCAATTAATTAGCGCTTCTTTGTTGCTGCTTTTATTAGATTTTTCCTGTAAATGGTATTACAAGTACTTGCGTATCTAACTCATTGTCAGAAACATAGTCTTAACTTTTTACCTGTAACTGGTATTGCAACGGCGTTATGCATTAGTACTGAAGAACCTCAGATTCGGTCTGATGCCGGTATCGCTAAGTATGCTCCACAATCGTTCGATTCGATTCAAGAATGTGAGTGACGATCGCATTGAACGTCTGCCCGAGCAAGGCTTGAGTTAGGTAGTTGTGGGATCTTGTCAGTAAATGGAGAAGCCGTCACAGAAATGGTCCTCTACAACCACAATTCCATAACGGCTTCATTTCCCGACTAACGTAGAGGATGTCGGTACTACAATACTACAACTAAGTACCAAAACACCCTACCATGAATCGAGATTATTTTTCCAATTATTTGTCAACTTGTTGATTTGCAAAGAAACAAATAGTTTCAACTTTCTCAGATCCAGTAGGCACGTATAAACATTCATGTTCATTTCGGCTGTTGTAATAGTAGATTATGTCATCTCTATCAACTGTGATCGAGTAAACTTCAACTTTACCAAATTTTCCGTAGCCAAGAAATTGACCACGTTCCGATAACATCATTTTAGCAAATTTCTTGGCTACAGTTACGCATGTTGCGTATGATAATCCATTTTTAACAGGTGTATCGGATGCACGGTACAGCGTAACATGCTTCGGTAAATTCGATTTCGTATAAGTCAACCTATCTTTAATCGACATTAGGTATTCCACCAATTCACTACGATTGACTTGCATTAATGGCATGTCGCACATCGAATATTCAAACATGAATTGCTCAGGCGTAATATCACCAAGTACAGCTTCGGATAGAACAACGTCGAAGCGGTTTTGTGAATCTTCTCCAATCATATTATTCGAAATTTACGTTGATCCAAGGTAAACGATCGACCTGACTCGATGTAAAAGGTAAACACGCCATCGTTCTTGTCGAACTCCTTAACGGTTGTCCAAAAGTACACGCCACCATCTAAAGTAACTTGTGCTCTTGGATGCTCCATCACTACAACCGTATCTTCAGTGGCGATTGAAACATAACGACCATCTTGTCGAAAGTCGGCAAACGTCATCGACTCTTCAACGAACTTCGGTGTTACGTGATCGTTCTCACGGCTGAAACAAGAAGTTAAACCGATTGTAAATATGATTAGTAGTTTCTGCATTACTTCAAACAATGTAACGGTGTGTGTTCGTATTTCTTAGTTGACTTTTCATATACATTTCTAGCGTTTCCGTAGTAATGAAAGCTCGTATATCCTCCGAGATGATTCTTAACTGTTGCCTCAAAACAATCTTGTGACGCGTCTTCGCTAACATATTGCTGATCATCAAACTCAAATGTAAGACCGATAGCCTTATTTAGTGTAAATACATCTGGGTAAACTTCATTGAACGTGCCCATAAATAAGTTTTTGTAACCACGGTATCTAACGTGTGTAAGACCTTTCGTTGAACGTTCATCATATGTCATGTGTGTGTATTTACCATCCATATAGAATGTATATTCGTCCAAGGTTTGTACAACGTCACCATTCGACTGCTCATGACTTTCAACTACGTAGTAGAAAGATTTATACACTTCGTTATTTTCATCGAAAATGTGATCACCGTTTGATCCATTACCTGGTACTGTAATATCAACATCGACGTGTACATCATTGTTAATAATAGTTGTATCGTAAATCGTCACATATGTCGTGTCGTAAATCTCGTTACGAATCTCGTTGTTGATGTCGATATACGTCGTATCGTAAACATTGACGGTTACGCTATCATAAATAACAACCAACGTCGTATCGTTGACCATCACAATTGTTGTATCGAACGTATTCGTAACATGGCTATCACCTTCGTTGATTACAATCTTCGTTGAATCGGATGTTGACAACGAGTTATCGTTGTTGTTGTTGACAGGTTCGATAAAGTATTCTCGACGGCAAGACGCAATCGCCAAGATCGAGATGAAAAGGATTATTAATTTCTTCATTTGTTTGTGTTTAAAACGAGCCGACATGTAATACACAGATCTAGTGTGAGTAAACAAGCCGACTCTAATTATCTATTCGAATAACCCCTTCTTGTACACGATACTATCTTCAACGTCAACCACCTCAACAACGGTGTTGTTATCGCCGATTGTCACACCGACAAGTTCACCAGATTTGTGATACGTTTCCATCGAAGCGTTGAAAGTATAATCATCTTTGATCAGTTCTTTCCCCAGCTTCTGATTCCCATATCCGATTTTAACAACGAGACCTGAGATGCCCAAGCTATCGAAATCAACTGTCGAACCTTTAATTTGTAACGATGACGTGTAACTGTTATATCGACTACCTTTAATGTGTTTGAATGTAATCTTCGTACCTTCAATTGCTGTTTTAACAATCTGATTGATACGCACTTTCTCAAGTCTTTCTTTTTCTTTTTCTCTGTACTCAGCCAAGGCATCGTTGAAGAAAGTCTTTACTTTAAATTGGTCTTCTTTTGCTTGTTTCTCCTCTTCAGTTTGAATCTTGTCACCACCAGCAAGAAATTCAACCTTGTCAGCGATACCTTTCATGTTTTGCATCATGTTGTACTTGGCTTTTGAGTAGTCAACGATGTACGCTTTTTCAAGTGAGTTCAACGAGTCAGTTTGATTTACAAGTTCTACAAACTCGTTGAAATTTTTCGATGATAGATCCTGCTCCAATAACGGAGTACAAGAAAATACGACAAGTGTCGATAAAATTAGAATTAACTTTTTCATTTGTTATTAATTAAAGTATTTGAAATTGGCCGCACCATCTTTAAAGTGAGTGATATTTACGTCGATTTCTTCGCCGAAACCACAATCGAACTGAACCCACTCTTCTTCGTCAAAATCCCATTCAACACACTCAGAAGCAATGTTCGAATAGATTAGTTTATAATCGTCCTTACGAATAACATGTCCGAAGCTAAATGCTTTTACACGCTCAAAATCATTATAAATTTCGATGCGACTTTCGACGTTATAAGATTCGTTGTTGAAAAATCTAAGCTCTTGAGTTTGATGCGTACCATTTAAAAATGCATGGTTGTTCATAACCTCAACCGGGTCGGTATGACTTGAGGAGCATCCAATTATGAATGCCCCTATAATGATTAGTACACTTCTCATTACTCTACCTCAGAATCTTTGGCGATAAAGAATTGTAAGTTGCTAACTTCATCAGTTACCAATGTATCATACGACATTGAATCTTCAAGCACATGATACGTTTCAGTTATACGAGTGTAGTTTTGAAAGTGAGTAATGTAAGTTCTCCCACCATTCTCGTACTCTTCATTATCAATTGTCCATTGATTCTCAGAAGTCCATTGCGTTGTCGCCAACATCTGCTTACCCCAAGGTTGCGGGTAATAAGCTGTGTCGCAATAAGTAACGACAAGGTCACCGAGATCGTCGTAATCAAAGTATTTGTGCGATGTCGTTGGAACATCATATTCATCATCGTCTACCTTAAAGGTGAAACTACCTTCTTTGAAACCTTCGAAACTACGATCTGTAATCGTAATGTTGTGAGAAGGTTCGTACTCTTCATGTTTATTGTCATCACACGACACTAATGTGATTAATCCGGCAAATAATAAAATTAAGTTTCTCATTTTTTTGTTTTTAATTACAAGTTGGATAGTCTAAATCTTCAAAATTTACTCTACGAGTAGGAAGTTTATCTACTTCTTTATCGATGTTCACGACAAAGTGTGAATCAAGTAAGTCCATATTTTCGTTAACTGTTGTCGTTTTACAAAAAGGAGCGTCAAGGATGCGTGATACTTTTTCTTCAGTATGTTTTACAACATCATTATATAAAACGAAAACCTCAGTATCTATAATACGATAAGTACCAGATGTATAAGTTTCATTGAGTAAGTAAATAGTATTCCAACCATCAGGTATTACATCGAAAGTAGATTCACTTTCTCCCACCCACTTAGACTCAAACGTACTATCCTCTCTAAATTCGTAAGTATATGTGTAACGGTTCCAATGATTTTCTGTAGAATCTAGTTGATTCGTAAGCACATACTTGACATTACGGTACTCAAACTTTTCCTCTTCAGAGCAAGTGTCACACATATCACATTCTTTCTCTACTTCGACGATTTTTTCAACCTCTTTCGTGATTGTTTCTGAACAACCAAGTATAAATACAGATGTCAGAAATATTACCAAGTATCTCATTTTCTAGATTTTACGATATTCTTGATACAATTTTACGTTGATAGTTCAATGCGTCTAAGTACTTATTGTACTTTTTGACCGGAGTTGAAGCAGGTCCAATGATAATTGCAGGCCACATGACGAACAACCCGCCGACTATTGTAACAGTCTTCCACGTTCTGTTTGAACGAATTTTTGCTTCAGTTTCTCTAATTGCTCTGTCAAGATTAGTCGAATAATCATCTAGCTCAGCAGTAGAGTACTTTGATAACTCCTCTTGTGTAGGCAACTCGATTGTGCATTGAGGAGCGTAGTTTTTCTTAGTGTTGTACATGTCTTTAGCATCTTGCCCAGATACACTAAAGGTTACCATAACAACCGCTGCGATTGATAAGAGAATTTTTCTCATTAGGTTTTAATTAAATGGAAACGACCATTAAACGCATAGGTACCCATTCCCACCACGTCTAACGGTCGTTATATTAATTGAAGAGTTCTAAAATGGGTAGCGAACTTTCAGTTTGCGTTACAAGTCTAGCGCTAACGAATAATTCTGTATGTTGTTATTCACCATTGTTAGCAATTAGATTCGTATTACATTGATTCAGTTTCTAAGTCAAACGCATAGCGAATCGTTTCGACACCTTCTTTTCCCCACATGCGCTCTATGAACGACTTCATCGATTCAATCTCAACATCATAATCATCAAAACGTTTAGTTAAATCGCTGTCGAACTGCAAGATGTCGAGTACAGGTTTGTTGTACAATACGGTAATTTCGGGGTCGATATGCGGTCGAATGTTTGTCAACTTAACGACTGCATCAACCTTCTTGGAAATATGGTCTGATGGATTCATTTGTAGCAAATTTTGAATTGGAATGTGGTGACCAACAAAGTCAGCCACCCTATTAACCCAATTAATCTATGAAATTAACGAGGGTTTTTACGTAGGACCCTCACCTACATATTTTCATTATCATCAGAGAGAACCGCAACATCGTCACGATCCTCTGTCCCTGATATGATAAACTGGTTACAATATTTATTCTCGTCAATATAGCGTAAACATTAGCATGGCTCTAACGTCAGATCTTTATGAAGTTGAATTGACCAATAAAGTTGACGATAATACTTCAACGGTATATTGTGTCGAACTGCAGAATTTAATGCACCATTCATTTCGTGAATCCCACAATTGTCGTATTCATCTATCGTTTTGGAACATAAAATGTTAGCAAACAACAGCTTAATTGCATCTAATCGTTCAACTATAATCGGGTGACGTTCAGTCAATGATTCGACTCGCATAACTGCAAGTTTCACAAGTAGTCCTGTCGATGTTCTTCGTTCTATTGATGATTTTATGTAATCAAAAGTCACTCTACTTTTCGCCATAAAATTGATTCATCTTGGTTCGAATATCTTCTGCTGTTTTTCGTATAGCTTCGACATGGAACATTGGAAAGTGTTTTCTGATTGTATCGTCATCAGCTTCGGCAAACATATTGGCGTAAGAGCTTAAAGCTTGAACGGTGAATACCTGAGAGATAGGTCCATTCCAATTTGAGAGATGATCTAATAATTCACCATTATTGGTACATTGGTCGTACTGCATTTTACTTAATTTAAATGATATGAAAAAGGGTGAGAACCAATGGAACCCACCCCTGAGAATAAGATTGAGTGTAAATGACATACCATAGCCACAACACTCTGATTTTGTGATAAAAGAAGCGCCGATACTAAACGTTATAGTCAACCGCTTCGACTAATGCTTTATGGTCGTCTGCATCGCAAAGTTCATAAAGGCTCTTCCATTGCCATTTACGTAACGTGAAAGTCAATTCTATCTCCTCTTCACCGTCTAATGAGTCGATCAGATCGCCATTGCTGGTAATCTCATTTGAATCATTATCGTACAATGAGAAATCACCATTATCGTAACTAAACGTGTAGTTCTCGATGTTTTCCTTATCTGAATGCAAACCATGTAATCGTTCGTCCAATACTTCACGCAACACATCAACCGGATAATCTGATCCAAACACGCCTAAAATGTTATCGTGTTTTCTCGATAACTTGAACGTATCGCAATTATCGATGTACGATTCAAACATATTACGCTGATTAGTTGAAAGCATAGTCACCAATACCTCGTACATTTGAGCATTCGGTTTATACTTCTCCAACTCTGCAGTATGGAAGACTGTCGACACGCTGTTTGACACTCGGTCCTTATACTCGAACAAGTCACTCTCGAGTTCTTCTTTTTCACTTTCAATTGCAGCCAGTTTTTTCTCAACGTCAGTTAATGACACATAGAGTGTATCAGCGCGTTGATTTGCAGCCTTCAGTAAGTCACCACGTTCGTTGTACGAATGTAGTAATGAATCATGCTTCTGATTGTGGACTTCAATTTCAGTCACAGCTTCGTCAAGTTCTTGTCGCATGTCGTCATCGACTGTTCCTTTCAACGTTTCAAGTTGTTCTTTCAACGTTTCGACTTGCAATTCGACGTTCTCTTTAGCGACACGGTGTTCGTTTACTTGTTTCTGCTTTGCATCGAGGGCTGATTTCAGCGCACTATTTTGGACTTTCAAAGCTTTTAGCTCTGCTTTTAATTCTTCTTTTGACATTGTATTAACGCAAAAAGGGTAGCCACAACTTAATGTAACTACCCATTCCTGGAATATTTTTAATTTGATTTACCTCGCTCCTTCGACTTAACGTCATGTCGATTAATCGATCGTACCGTATCGTTAGACCTGTAGAATAACTAAAAGAATAACAACACGATAAACAATGACGACTGATTTTTGAACAGACGTAAAGGCTAACGCCACGGCTGACTTAACGACTAACGTTACGTACGACCTTTCGCCCCCTCTTGTCACAATGATCCGAAACTTTGATCCGAAAATCAAAGTGATTATGAAATGTTATCTGTGGAATTTTGAATCATTAACTTGACCCTCATAAATCTTGATATAAGAGTCTGAAAATGCGGAAAGGGTAAAGGGAAGGGTAAGGGTATTATGTTCTTATAGTATCGATTTTATTGAGGTTTCTCAAGAGGTTTCCAACCTGTCACCATCTTTTTGATTTCGATTACTTGTTCCTCGGTTATGTCTACCATACGATCAGGATCGTTACGATCACGAGTCGTGAAGAGAAGGTTTCCGGCTAACGTCTGTTCACCAAATTCATTGTTGAATCGAACAAGCGAATTACCATCGACAAGTAAACCTTCGTCGTCGCACCAAATGTCGATCTTGTCGGTTAGACGTGTTACAGTTATACAGTCGCAGTCGCATAGTCGATATAAATCAGCGAGTCTTGACGAATCGTAATTTGTCTTAATGTCGACAAAGCGAAAAGCCTTGTCCGAATTGATATGTTCTGTTTTATCGAACAGAAGTACTTTTGAAATTTCCATGATTGTTGTTGTAGTTTAGCGATAAATTGAACGCATAAGCTGACGGCCTTGGCGTTTGAATAACTTCTCCGTCATGTTATCGACACGTTTGAACTTTCGAAACTTATGTAAGTTTGTTAAGTGTTCGTCACGATCCCAAGTCATGAAATATTGGACCATACCTTGACGTTGCGTCACCTTGAGGATGTATTGATCCAAACGTTTGACGTGCCTGATCTTCGATTGTTGAAACGTCATGACCGTGAACGTTTGACTGTTGCGGTCACACATTACGACATAAAGTGTCGGTTCTAATTGTTGATTGTTCATCATTTGTTTTCAGTTTTGTTTTTTGTACATGAAAAAGGCCACCGTTTGGTAGCCATGTTGTTATTTATATTCGATTGAAACCTCTTCAATGAGGTCGTCTAACGCTTTCTTACGTTCGTCGATTTCTCGGTAGGTTGCTTCACGTTCTCTATCATACTTACAATGTTGAAGTTCTGCATCAAGACCGAGCAACTTACGCTTGTGTTCTCGAAACTTGTCCAATGCACCGCCGACCAAAACATTCATAGTTCGATTAAATTCATACTGCGTGAAAGAATTGTCTACCAATGCGTTTGAGAGTGGTTGAATTTCTTCAATGAATGGCACCAAGTCCTCAACATCTGTACCGGTGGCTGTTGCAATTTGTTGGATTGTGTACGTAGGTTTCGGTTGAGTTAAGCTTAACTTGTCGAATTTCGATTCAAGTCTTTCCACTTTGGAAATGAGTTCCTGTAAGTTTACGTTGAACGCTTCGTAATCTGTTACTTGTTTTTCCATTGTCTTATTTATTTGTTTGTTTGCGTTCTTAGTTGCAAAAATCGAGCATTAGTAATGGTCTAAGTCGATTTCATCTTGGTAAAAACGACGAACGAAATCAACTGCAATACTTTCAGTTCTCGTATGAATCTTACGGTAAACGTCACGGTGGATCACCTGAACGTCAACAAACTTCGTATCTCGTGCGAGTATTTCTTTGAACTCGTCGACAGATTGTGTGATATGAAACCAATCGTTGAACGCCATTCCTACCTTTGTACATTTAAGCTTCTTTTTTGCCATTATAAACGAATTAAAAGTTCTTTATCGTCACATGAAATCACATCAAATTCACCTTCACTAAAGTCTTTATCGAAACCTTGAGTCTGACCAATTTGGTGTATTTGTATCAAATACTCGTCAGATAATTCCTTTGGAATGTTCTCATTGTCGCTTGAAGCTAAGAACTTGTTGATTACTTCAATCGCACCTGTAACTGATGATGCGACTCCGACTAATATTCGTGACTTATGTGAGTGCCAACCATCGGTGTTAAAAACCACAAAATGTTTATTTCCCATTTTCTTCAAAACCTCGTTTAAGTTCCAAATAATCTTCTTCTGAGTTCACAACTGCAAACTCCATGTAACCAATCGAAGCCGATAAGACAACGACTGGATCTGTTGAATCATCGAAAGCAACAATCTCACCGCCGCTCAACTTCTGCGTGGCGATAACGTTGGACAATGACTCGTTTGCTTCGTACACCGATGTAACGGCCTCGCCTAATAAAATGTATTTCATAATTTCAAATAAGTTATATAACGATTATGTTACAAGATTCCTTCATCAGCAAAGCTAAAATACTTCGTATGATCAGTACCGGAAAGTATGACATGGTCCAAAAGTGGAAGCTCCAACAATTGACCACCCTCTTTAACCTTCTTGGTCAAAGCAATGTCTGCTTGACTCGGTTTGACATTTCCGGAAGGATGGTTATGAACAATCAGGACTGAGCATGCCAAACCCTTCAATGCCATTCCAAAAATTATCTTAGGATCAGCAACGGTGCCTGTCATACCACCAACCGAAACGGTTTTAATGCCAATTATCTTGTTGCTTCGTGAGAGTAAGACTAATTTCAACGATTCTTGATAAGCAATTGAATCATCGTAAAAACGGCGAACGATACGCGCAATGTCAGCCGAACAAGTTATTCGACCAAGTTCTGGAATAGACTTGTTGACCTTGTATTTATACTGCAATTCTTGCAGCTGAAAATCCTCCATATTGAAGTTAAATTGTAAGTGGTCCACCGCACGAGTAGACCACAATCAACTGATTTTTTACACGAATCATTCGACAGATTGTACCAACTGCATGCGTTTCCACATAAGTTCAACGACCTTGAAAAGAATACCAACCCAAATAGCTGACCATATGAATTTGATCAACACTGCAGGAGCAAAGATCAGATATCCCAATCCAATTGCACTGAGAATCGTACCTACAACAGCCTTAAACGGTTGAACCTTTACAGTAAACGTAACTTCACGCTTATCAGTGAAGAACGATTTAACACGATCTCGAAGTGCCTTGCACATAGTCGAGAACGACCCTAACTTCTCACGAAGCTTATTTCTAATTTTCTTTATCATTGTTTTAATTGTTTTTTGTTACCAATCATAACCGAACCCGCCATCTTCAACAAGTTCGCCCGTTTCAACGTCAGCATAACCACCATTAACGGGTGCAAATGCAGACTTTCGACGACGTTTCTTCCATTGTTGTTGCACTCGTTCGGTCAACTTGGATAAATAGTATGTCAACCCAAAGCAAGCTAACGTTAAAGCACCTGCGATAAACACATTGGGTGACACGAACGTCAACATAACTTCCAATACGATCTCAGATGCTACACTCAAAACGAGTATCTTCTTTGCCGTGGCTTTATCCTCCTGGTCTTGACGAGCAGTAAATCCTATTCGTCGAAGTAGGTTGTTTACGATTCTCTTCAACCCGAAAACCAAGCCTCTTATGTGCTTACTCATTTGCTACGTATTGTTTGGGGTGAAAATGAATGACGTTACCTTCTCCGGGTGTTGTGTAGCGATACGTTTTGTAGCGACGAACATAGGCACCAATAACAAAACCCAAACACAGTACACCAATTGCACTTAAAAGTGAGATCGCTGCGAACTCGATCAACAAGATCACTAACGCCAAGTTTAAGCTGAGCATCGCCAATGTTTCTTCAAAAGGTCGACTCGAAACGTAGTCAACGTGACTTTCAATCACTTCGATCTGTTTGACGATGAAGTCAACAACCTTGTTGTACGCACGCTTGATCGCACGGCCAATTCGTTTGAAAATATTCATATCGATTAAAATTTAAATTATGGATGGGATGATGTACCCGAAGTGTGTGCTTCGATTCTCCAATAAACCAACCCGACTAAAACTGATTTTTGCTAAGTAAGAAGAGAACAACAAACCGAACGCCTATTAGAGCCTAGCCGAATCGACCGAGTCGACCGACGAGTAAAACAAACCCAGCGTTAGCCACATATTGTAGCGAAGCTGACGGATGACGAGAGTTCGTTAAATCCACAAAAAAGAAAACACCAACGATTGTTGACGCTTCTAACACTACTGATTAATGAAATACTTTTAGTATAATCTTTACCCGGAACAATCTGATTTTTGCAACAAAAAGAAACCCATCAGATTGTTCATCCGACGGGTTGTTCGTATCTTGTCGTCGAGGTAACTCAACCATAATAAAAGAGGCTCAGCTTTCACACAACGACTGTTGCTAATGGCTGAGCTTTTTCTTTCGTAGAAACGAGACAACAAAAACTGATTTTAGTGATAACGAGTGGTAAAAATTGCACCCGACCAAAGAGAGGGTCTATTTTGCACCCGAGTGGAGCGATGGAATCAGTTAGAGGGGGATGGCGAGAGCGCTCCTTTCTAAAACAAAAAAATAAACCTAACGATTTCTCGCTAGGTTTGTCAATCAACTAATCTAAAATGGAAATGAAAAAAGAAGCACCACCAACGGTAGTGCATCTAACTTTTCACAATTAAAAATTCTCTTACTCTATAATTCTTTATACCCAAATGAATCTGATTTTTCTACACACTTGCTTGAGTCTTATGAGGGTGATAGAACTTCTCAACTCGGTTCGGGTCGTCTTTATCTAACTCCAAGTTTACCAACATGGCATAAACCTTCTTTACAACATTGTGCGACTGCACTTTGTCAAGGTACTTGATGATGTCGTTGACATAAACGTCTAACGTTTGGTAGAACTTCTTACCTGATTCGTACTCTTTACAAATAACCATGGCTTTCTTACGATCAGTGAATGTTTTCTTCTCTTGCTCCTTGGCAATTCGAGTGTTCATATAGGCATCGTTAACCACCTCTTTGTAGTCGAAATTCAACAATCTCAACTCATTCGAATGTATATTATAATCGCAGATTAGTTCATCTTCGTGGATGAAGTTTACGAATCCGTCGGTTACAGAAACTTCAAATGTTTCTCCTAACACTTCTGACATGTTTTCGAAATGTTTTAACTCTACGTTAGCGATGTTATTAAATACTTTTTTCATGATAATTTTGCGTTTTAAATGTTACGATGGACAGCGATTGTCCGAAATGATTTTAGGGATTATTCCCAGTTATATTCTGATTTTTTCTTACTCATATAGACGAGCAAATGAACGTTCTTCTTGTCGATTAGATATTGGTCCGACCACTTCATGTCTTTGTGCGACACGGCGATACAACCCCATCCATAAGCGATTTGATTCTCGTTGACATATTTCCAACCATGGATCGTTACGACTCGTCGTCTGGCATTGGAGTTCGTACACTCTAAGCCATCCAAACGGTAACCATAACCTCCAAAGGTCGATGCATAACGTTCAGCAATTAAGTAATCACCTAACGATGACGCATGTGAGCCAACGTCATTTGAGATTCCTCCTTCACCTTGCGACACCTTACAACGGTAAACGGTGTCTTGGTTGTCAATGACGAACAGCCGAACGCTATCAATGTCAAGTCCAAGGTTAACATGTATGACTTGAGCGTTCAGACTGAACGTTGAAAGTAGCATTGCTACGATTAATCTGTACATTAGCGACGATGATGACGACGTTTCGAATTTACATTGATTTGATGGTGATTTCTAGCCATTTGTCTAGCACCAACACCTTCAATTATCAATGATGGAACAAGAATTATTGGATTCAAAGTGAAGATGCCAACAGCTGAACCTACACCACCAACAGCAGTCAATATGGTTCCAACTCTTGCTTTACGTTCGCGTTTCTTTCTAGAATTGACGATATGGAACTTGGCTTTAGACTTGGCGTGTCGACCATTGTCGGCAAATACATTTACTGCAGCAAATACTAGAATTGTTATTATGATTAGTCTTACTAATGATTTCATGATTGGTTTATTTAAATTATTAGGAATGAAAAAGGCGATCAACTTGACCGCCCTTGATAGATTGTGTTACTCTTTATTGTCGAGGATTTCGTTAATTCTCCTTTCATGCGAAAGTCTTTTAAACACACTAGATCGACTTTCGTGCGAGGTGATTACATATAAAGCACCAATTAGTGGTGAGAATACGATACTTACAAAGACTGCTGACAGAAATCCGCAATCCTTGTTAGTACCAGCAATGCCAACACCAATTGATAAGAAAACCCATGTGAATAGGGTTGGTAAAAGAGCCATCATACCTAATGCAGCTAAATAGCTATCGTTTGAATAAGTCGATGTATATAATAAGATTGATTCCATGATTAATAAAGTTTATATGTTAGGTAATGGACCAACACGACGTTGGCCCTTAATAGACTGATTTTTATTTCTTCAATTCGTTGATTCTAGCGTTAAGCTTGTCGAGTTTACGATCACATTCTTTGACTTGACGTTTCCATTTACGGATGGGTGAAGCAGCAATCATGATAATACCTGGTACTGTTACAGGTGCATACAAGAATGCTGCAACCCCAGTTGTAACTAAACCGGCTGCTTTCCAACCACCGTTGGCATTGGCTTTGTGTTGAGCATGTTCTTTACGCATACGAATTTCTGTTCTCAATGCATATAACTCTTCAAGACTTGCAGCAAGAAACTTCTCGTCTGACGTTTGTGCTTTACGAACATCAATGATTTTGTGTATTGGATAACCTCCAAGATACTCAGTTTTGACGTTATGACCAGCGAATCTGCGGTTGCTGATTTTGCTTACAACATAACTTGCTGTTCGATGCTTGTTAACTTGGACTGTAACTGTATCATTGATGTTAAAATCTTGAGCGTTAGCAGCGAATGATATGAATACGATGATTGAGATGAATAGATTTTTCATGATTAATTTAAGTTTGATTGTTAGGTAAATGGACGGCTAAACACCGCCCTTGATAGATTGATTTTTACGAGCGTTAGAATGGTTTCTCACCACCCTTTTCGAAAGCTTCGACAGCACGTTTGTACGCTTCGGCTCTCTCTTCTCTCAACTTGTTGGTTGACTTTTTCGATTTGTTCGACTTGTCTTGCGATTTGTTCTGCTCCTTGCTCATGACTCTTCATCGACAATGGTTACTTTATTGTTTCCGGAAATCGGTTTGAACATCTTCTTAGCGATGTAAACAACAGGTCCAACGATGAAGATGGTACATAAGTACGTGAAGATGATTCCAAGGCAAACCGCCATCAACAAAAGGATTAGCCAAACGGCGAAGTTTCCAACGGTGTGTAGGTAATTATCGAGTTCGATAACTGGTGCAAAATTGCGAAACTTGGACACGATGATGATCGTCCAAAACGTGGATGATGATAGCATCCAAAGTCTTTGTGAATTAGATTTCATGTTTTCAATGTTAGGTTTAGAAATGCAAAAAGGCGAATCAAATGAATGAAACGCCCTTTGGTAATATAGATTATCCGGCAATCCAAGACTAGTCTATTTAGACTCGTCAGTCTTCTCAGCAAGTTGAGGTTGAATCTCTTGGTTAATCGTTGAGATTATACCTGCAACGTCAGCGTATTTTTGTTGTGCCAAGTAGTTTAAAACTCCTTGAAGTGTCGATAACTTGATTTGTATTGCTTTATCTTCCATGTCGTTTGACTTTAGATGTACGTAATTATTTACGTTCAAGTTAGGGCAATAACTTGTCCAAAGTCAATTCTACGACACATTGTCACTCGAAGAAAACCTTAACGTCAGCTTCCCACGACTTCGACGTGATATAAATCAATTTGTCGGCTTGCCATTTCTGATCAACAAGTTGCCAATCGCCTTTCCAAGAATTGGGTGCGATGACAACGTCGGCTTGATGTCTTTGTTGAACAGTCGTAACGATTACATCTGCTTGATGGCGTTGGGCAACGATGAACACTTTCGGTTTCGTTGCTGGTTTGAACGATGCTAGAATGAGCATCAACATGATTACAATATATCTCATGATTTAATTATTTATAAAAGGGTTTCATTGGACGACCTTCGATAGCATACTCGTGCTTGTAAGAGCCGTCAGGTTGTAGCATATAACCGTTCTTAGACGATTTCCAATTACGCTTATTGTCTGATCCGTAGTGATCTTTAAACAGTTGTAACAAAGCTTCCATACTGTCGCAGTTTGGTGCATGTTGTTCAATGAACGAATCGAACTCGAACAATTCAGTATTACCATTCTCAAGTGATTTTTCTCCAACCCATTTGGTGGTTTCCCAGATCAATTGTTCATACAAACCCGCTGTAGCCATCGTCGATGGAAAGGTATTCAAAGTAGCGCACGTTGATCCATTTTTATAACTACGTTTCTCAGTGTTGTTTGACACACCAATCTTCAAGTAGTCGTTACCGTTTATACTTACTTTGCGTAAATACATTTCTTGATAAATGTCTGGGTTATAATAACACTGATCTTTAGTACGTCCGTTTAAACCTTCTTCGTAAGTGAATGGGTAAACACCACGCTCAAGTTTATACATACCGAAATTCTTTACGATATCAAGTTTTAAGTGTTTAAATCTCGCACACTTTTGACCTCTATAGTAATTAAATTCAATAAACTTAATATGCGGGTTTTCACTTAGAAAGTCAGCAAGTACAGAATCGTATCTATGTTCGACCTTTTGATACCAGAAAATATCAGTTAATAGTTTTTCGCCCTTTATTTGATATGGAGTAACTACAACATTTAAATTCAATAAAGTACTGTGAAACTCTATTTGAGTTGCTGAAACCATTTGAACAAACTCAACATCTTCGTGCTGCTCTGCATACGCTTTTGCTGCGATTGTGTTGAAGTGTAAAGCTTCCTCACTTGCAAATGGATAATCATTCGCAGCAAGTCCGTCTATGTATGTAGACTTTTCTATATCAAGTAGTGTGTTGTAAACTCGTGCCATCATCTGCTTATTCGTGCGATCAATCCCACGATATTCCAAGTTTGGGTATCGAAGCTCGGCAGCTTTACCTACTTGATCGCAATTATAGGCATTCATCTCATAGCGAAATGGAAACTCACCGTTTTTAACTTTTACTGAACGGCACTTCTTTTCTAACTTCAGCAAGTTGTGATACAAACGCACATATTCTACACCAACGTCAATAAAACCTCTGAACTTAATATGTTCGTTGTCTTGTTCGTATTGTTGGAAGAACTTTGTGTATTCATCAAGCTTTTCTTCGTTGTAGAATAGGTAAAAGTCCTTTTCAATCGCAGCTTTATTAGTCGTTTTGACGATTCCCAATTGCTTGTGTTGAAATTCAAAATATGTCTTACGCTTTTCAGTGTAACGTCTAATGAACTCTACGTTCGGCCATATCTCTAACGCACGTTGGACCAGGTTGTCGTATTCAACTTCTAGTTCCTCGTAACGAAAAGGATATTTAAATTTCAACATGTTACTAACCAAGGACTCTTTTGTAATGTTTAACTTTTTATGTCGAACGACTCCGTATGTATCGCCGTTCTTAGCGATAAACCCAAGAACTTCCATCTGTGGGTATTTTTCTTGATACTTCAACTCTAGTTCAGAACGTTCAAACTTTAATCGCTGAGATCTAAACATGTCTTGGTCTCGTTTGATTTTTTCAAATTCAACAGAAGCATATCCATACTTGCGATGTTGTAAGACGAACTCTATTCTTCTCTTACCTCGAACAGCGCCAACGTATTCTATGTCGGCGTTGTCTTTATATTTCCTTTTAGTGTACTCGACATTACGTATAAAAGACTCTTTGTGGTTTTTATTTCGAATGTCTGATACATCTATAAATTTATATTCCATGCTTATAATTTCTTTGATGTGAAAAGAGCGACACTTGGCCGCTCATTATAAATTGATTTTTAGAATACTACTCAACTTCTAAGTTTAGATCTTGAGCATTGTGCAATTCTCTAAATTCATCCAATGTGTTTGAACTTGGTATTGCAGTGAAGGGTCTTTCAACTCCTTGTGAAATATTGGTCGATATACCGGTTGATAAATCCCAACGTCTAGCTGATAATAACTTTATTGGAGTTATTAAATAGACACCGTTATCACGAATGTATGTTCCTTCTAACTCAAATTGGTAGTAATAATCGCCTGAAGCGTGACCGCTTTCTTTTAGAAGGTAGAATGTACCATCTTCATGCAATTGCAATTGATAGTGTTGTAATCTATCTCGGTAATTAACAAGCGTATCTGACAATATCGGTGTTACAACCTCGTCTTGAGTGTTATTATCAACATTGTTAGTATTATTCTCACCGTTTTGGTAAGTACCAGAACGATCAAAGTAAGGATTACTGTCGTTCTTTGGACATTCAATGCGATTACCTTGACGGTCGAAACATTTATCCTCGGTGCGATCGTCTCTTTGTGTTGGTGCGGTGTTAGCGTAAACAACGCCTGTTGCTGGTTCCGGCTCTGAGTCAGAACCACATGAGAACAATACGATTGGAGCGATGAATAAGATGATTAAATTTTTCATGATTGGTAGATTTGTTTAGTGTCAATTTAGTTTTGTGTTTCAACGGCTTTGATGTACTTGCCAATGTTTCTCAAACGTCCGGCAGGTTTCCATTGTCGATACGTATCGTAGTTTTCAACACGTATTTCGTCGATCTTCTTACCGACAAACATCAAAGCTTGTTGCTCAGTGACGGACATACTCAAATAGTATGCTTCTCCGTTAAAACTTGAGCGAGTGTCCAATGTCAAAGTTTGACCATCAGACAATAAAAGCTTCGTTTTAAACTCCCGTTGAATGTAATTGCCTGACGTATGAGCAAGGCTAAATGTGATTCGTCGAACTTCAATTCCACCTTGGAACTTCGTGTAACGATAGTTTGCACCAAGACCGTTTGTTTCGACGGTTATTGACTTGTTCAATTTGTCAACGGTGCGTTTAACTGATTGAGAGTGTGCTGAAAACATAGTGAACAGCAATGCGATTGAGATGATTAGATTCTTCATGTTTTGTTTAGTTTATGATTGATGTAACGAGTTGAAATGGCGATGGTTCAAACTCTTAAATTCTGTTAAGTGTTACGTAACGTTGGTGTAACATTGGACCTAGTACGACACTTTGTGTGTGCCATCTAGGATTGAATTGTCTTCCAACTCTTTCAGATACTTTTGACGCATCTCCTTGACATAACTTCGAATCTGTTCAGCTGCACCTGACCATACTTCACACGCATCAGCAACAGTATATGTTCCTGTGTTGTATGCCCAACCTTTTTCTAGGTATTCTTCAATACCGTCGTAAGAAGCTATAACGATCAGTTGTTCATTTTCGTCCTCTGAACGAGTTACTGAACGTAGAACACCAACTTCGATGAACGATTCGAACGGTTTGCCGTCATAGTCGGACGCCTCGATTGATTTAATGAATTTCATGATTGATGAATTTAAAGTGAAGTATTCGATTGAACTTTCTTACCCTTACGGTAAGCTGCATAAAGATTGACAGCAGCGCCAACGGCTGTGACAGCGATGGTTGCTTTCGGAGCTTTCTTAAACGCTACTACTTGACAAACAGCACCAACTACTAAGTTAACGCCAACTTCAACGGCTTCTGAGTTATGCTCGCCATTGACTACGGCAGTTGTGTATGACATATCCATTGCTTGTCTACCAACTTTGATTGTTT
This sequence comes from Flammeovirga yaeyamensis, assembly GCF_018736045.1. NCBI lineage: Bacteria > Pseudomonadati > Bacteroidota > Cytophagia > Cytophagales > Flammeovirgaceae > Flammeovirga > Flammeovirga yaeyamensis. The sequence goes on from NZ_CP076133.1 coordinate 1,866,450, forward strand.
CAAGGATTTCTTTAATCTTTTTCATAATATTAGAATGTTTATGTTGTGATAAAGGACACTCAATCGAGCATCCATTTTAAATTGATGAATGTCAAATGATACAAAGAGAGGTGAGAAAACCCCACCCCTGAATAGATTGATTTTTAGAATACTAAACGAAGCAAACTAACGCACAAACCAATACTGACCATGCGATTGATAATATGCGATTTAGTGATTTAAGTTTCATTAGGCTTGTTCGAATGTGACAGTGTCATTGGCTAATAGAATAGTACCATATGAAACTAGGAATACAACCGAGAATGTAACACCAAGAATGGACAAACCGACAAGTGGTTGGACCAAAGTGGCTGCGATGAATCCTGGATTACCAATCACAGTTCCCACGGTTGACACGGTTGCTGCTACAGCTGACGTTTTCGTAGCGTTTTTAGGATCTTTCGCTGTGTTGAAGATGCGTTTAACACCTTCCCAAATCGTTTTGAATAGATCTTTCATTGTATTATAAATTTAATAGAATAATCTCACCTTGTATGCTCTGCCAGTTACATCTCCTACATGTTTGCATCACTTGAGTTGTTGATGGTTGTCCGTCGACAACACTTACACAACAACCGTTGATGTTATGATACGACATCACGTCGTGTCCATGCTCGGTGCACTTACCTCAGAGGCTTTGACAACAAATCGTACAGACCCACTTACTAGTCAAGTCTTATCGTTAGATGTTATCATCGGAAGGTTTCTTGTTTGGAAATAACGAGGTCACACACCCTCGTGCCGTTGACTGCATCGGTAATACTTGATGCGACTTAGTATATACAACTAAACAGATTGGATTTCGTAACCTCTCCAACTAGCCAACGATAACTCCCACTGTGCTTGGTACACATCAGCGTTAGTTTCAACGTACATGTTGTCAAAGTTTGAATTATCCAATACACTTTCAGCATGTAATACATGTGATGCAAAGTCAGCTAATTGACTCTCAGTATAACCATAGATGTTATGAGCATCTTTTATGATGTTATTTGTAGCTAAATCAGTAGCTAAATCAACATCATGTGAATTATTTACAGGAGTCATATCGTTATCCATTGCTGGCGTTTCATGTGATGTGTTAAACCAAGCTTGAGCCCCTGCAAATACACCTGCAACTGCAGGAACTACAAAATGACCAAATGCATAAACGGCTGCACCAGCTACGATTGAAAATGCAACGGCTTTAGCTGCAACAACTGCTACTGTTTTAACATCGTCTCTTTTAAAGAAATTTATAGTAGCTTCTTTAGTTGACTTGAAATTTACTTTGATTGTATTTAATAAGTTTTTCATGATTGATACCCATCTGGGCGATTAGATTTTAATAATTTATTACTACAGTTTAGATTGATTTTTTACCTTTGGGCTGCGATAGGTTGTAGAGACCCATCGCATTGGCTAATACTGATACGTCACACGTAAATAGTCTTCTACTCTGATGAAATCGAAATCAAAACGACGGGCTAGGTCGATTAATGATTCGTTCGAAATGAGTGGTACACCATCACGAGAACGTGGAAGATTGATACTTGCTTTAATTACCGACACAAGCAGGTCGTTACTTAAATGTTTCATGAGGAAACGTATTTAAAGATTTGATAATTAATTAAGTATTGATCTTCCTGTATCTCCCAAAGATTTTATTTTAAGCTTGATTGGCAGCAGCTTCACGTAAAAGTTCGACGGCTGATGCTTCTGTTTCAGGGTAATCCATGATATTGTCAAGGTAGAACCACATTGCAATGTCAAGCTGTTCAGCGTTCATAAATTCGAACTCATGTTCGCCAACAACGATTGTGTTGTTGGAATGGTTTAACGCTACGTTTAATACGTCGTCGATGATATCTAATTGATTTTCCATGATTGATTAATTTTTAATTGTTGCAGTTTAGATTGATTTCTACAACGAAAAGAGGCACTGTTGTTGCAATGCCTCAATCGTTGAAAACAATTCGAAGCTGTGGTAGGTTTGTCAAGCTAATATTCTATCACATGTATTGAATACATGTTTTATGAATTACATCAATAACCTCATCATCTCTTGTTGTTGCGTAACAAGCGATGATTTGATTAGCTGAAAGCATTCTTGCGAAAACTTCGATTTGACGTAACTCACGAGCGATTGAATAAGTGTTGTCCACCATCGTTCGAATGTTAGTTGAGTAAGTACTTTACTATTGGGTGACTTACTCGTACAACCCTCACCTACTGTTGATGTAAGTGAGGGTTTGTTGTTTAATTGAAGTTTGACATAAATAGGCGATACAAACCTGACGATTTGATTTCATCTCTTGTTAATTCAACATTACTTGGCACATCGAAATCGCCTTGTAGATACTCAACGATGTTATCTACTTTAGTGATATTGTCACCAACAATATGAGCAATTGCTTCATCCACACGTTTCTCATATGGATTCTTCATATCTCTATTGATCATCTTAATCATGTTTTCGTTGAATTGAGCTCGCATGATAGCATGTGACATCTCATGTGCGAATAATGAATCAAGTTTGTCATCCGAGATGTCTCGTTTGGCGATTGCGATGTAGTTGAATACTTGGTTGTATGAAGCATCAGCAATAGAGCTGTCTTCATTTTGAAAGCCATCAAGGCCAAACATACATACGGTTAACGGCTGCATTGCATTGTTTGCATATGCTTGCATTAATCTTAATATGTTTGGTTGCTCGGTGAAGTATTTCATATAATTTGGTTGCATGAAATTAAATGCTTCATTTGATTCACCCTCTTTACGAGATTCCATGATTTTATTTACAATTGCGTTTTCAATATCTCTGATATTTGCGATTACCTGGTTTGAATTTCTTGTTGTCATGATGATTTAATTTTAATTGTGATTAATGTTTGATTGAATGACGAGAAGGGGTATACCCCCTCTCATTCTTTAAAGGCGATACGCTTATCGTAATCGCTGAACAGTTCGTAGATGATTTCATGTTCGTCACTTGGAGTAAACTCGTCTATCTTTAGACGATGTTCCACACCTCTAATCGAATAGATGATGTGTGTGAGTCCTATGACGTACTTAACTTCTGTCTTGAACTCGTTGAATGTGATTAATTTATTCATATATTAACTGTTGTAATAAACTATACAGGCATGTTGTTGTTGTATCTAGCTTTTTGAGAAGCTGACATTGGGAATACTGTTTTTAATACTCCTTCAACTGAGAATATGAATGCCATGTCGTTTATGTTTATAGCTACTGCACCGTATGAATCCACACCAGCAACTCTATGACGTAAGTCTATCAAGTTTGCTACTTGTGGTGTATTTAATGCATTGCTTAATTTTCTTCTTGTTGCATCGAAGTCTAATGAATCGTCTCTTCTTTCCATGTATCTTTCGACTGCGTGTGATGATACTTCACCTAATTGATTTAATGATAATGTTGTCATGATGTTGGCCCTCGTGGGTAATTGATTGTTGATTGAATGATTGAAATGAGTTTAAATGCAGAAAGGCCACCCCCTTGCGAGAGTCGCCTATCTAATCTGATTTTTAATTGTACTTGATGTTTTATTTGTTGGCAATTATGCGTTTGCCACTAACGTGATTAATGATGCTAGCTCTGTTGCAAACAGTACTGATAACAAGACCGGCACAGATACGCATAATTCACCGGCTAACGCAACGATGAATGGTACTGATCCAACGAATGGTGTTAATACCAACGTAGTTGTTACTGCTACAGCACAAACAATCTCTGTTGTTGATGCTGTTTCGAAGAAATCTTTAACAGCTTTAACGACTGTTTTGATTGATTTTAATAACTTTTTCATATGATTGCCCCCTATGGGGTGTTTATAATTTTGATTTGATTAACTCACTTTGTACGCTCTATGCACTAAGGGTTCAATACGAATGGTCACTGCTAATTACATCTAGGCGCTACCTAGCTTGTGTTCACTACATGATTTCATCCACCAGTCATGAGATTTAACTCAAACGTATGGTACGTGTGTATTGAATTGGCCCTAATACATAAAGACTCTCATTAGACAACTAGTCACTGGTCCACCCCCTCCGTTTTAGCTTGGGGCATCCTGCGTGTGACTTAGTGTGACAATTGTTCGCAACACAATTGCTAGTCTAACGATCCTAAAGTTTCTATACTTTGATCTCAGATTTAACTGATTTTTGAAGACTGTGTCGGTACGACTTCGACACGATTAGCGTTGGGTGGTTACGCTTTGGCAACTTTAACCATAGTTAAAGAGAAGTAGAATAAACTGAATACAACTAACGTGTAACCAAGTGTTATTGATGTACCAAACACAACTGCGGCTGTAGCTACAGCTGATACTACTGATACATTAACTTCTTGTTCTTTAACCTCTACTTTTGCAGTGAATACTTCTTTTACTGCGTTTACGACTTTGTTTATGAAATTTTTCATGATCTTTTTTCTGTTTTGTTTTAATATTGATACACCTAGTATAGTGCCTTGTTTTAATAAGTTGAATGTGACTTTGACCATACTATCAACAGCAGGCTCAGTTGCTAATTTGACTTTTAATTCATCACATTGTTCTTGTGTTAAATCCAAAGACAAGTCTTTAACTAACTTATCAAAGTCGTTTACTTTGTGGTAAACATCTCTCAATTGAGATAATGTGTTTTCATCTTTTACTATTTTGTTAAACTCTATTGTTGTCATGTTTTGATCCCCATACGGGTGGTTGAATATTTTAGAATTTGATTGAATTTTGACACCCCTATACGGTTACGAACCGTAATTACGCACGATGCTAGGGGGTTATTAATTAGTCTAATAACTCGTTGAATTTGGAAAATTCGTCTATCAATAGGTTGAATACATGCACCAAAGCAACTGTATTTTCTTTTTCAATGAGTTCGTCTAAAGACTCGTCATCGTCTTCGACGTTTACTTCTAACTCTTCAAGTTTAAGTTCTAATACTTTGAACTTGAATTGTAGTAGAAGATTGTCATTGTCTTCCATTACAGATTCGATTATTTCAACATCTGTCTTAGTTACCTTAGATACTTTCTTAATGTCATTAACATGGTGCATTAATTTTGCAACTAATGATAGATTGACTGAGTCTATTGAGACTTCTTCTTTTGAATCTAGTTTTGAGAATTGTTCTAACAAATCAAAAGTGCTGTCCAGCATTGTTATGATGATGTATTCTAACTGCTCTTGTGTAGTTTTATACAACTTAGTGTTACCTTTACATACGTTTGCGAACACTCTAACTACATCTCTTTTTAATTGTTTCTTTTGTTGTCTTGTTACGTTTTTCATGATCTTATAATTTTAATTGTGATTAATGATTTCCACTGTTAACTGATTTTTCTAACTTTGTGTTGAGCCAACCGCAGTATGGTGTTCGTTATTGGTAAACGACGTAGCGGCTGACTCTCAACCAAGTGTCACTTACCTCCAACAGAGGTCAGACGACTTGGATTTCTTCAATAAGCAAATGGACTAGATGTTCATGTACTTGTCATGGATTCGACAGCGTATAGCATCACCCATACCACCTGAACACTGCCACACAATGGTGACGAGTTCATTATCGGATAGCATGGTAGCTAATGGATACGAATCTTTAATTGACTCTAACATATTGGTAGTGTCTTGTGAATTGGAGCAAGTCAAGCCTAATGATCTGCTGGAACAGTTCGTTAGGCTTTTCTTTTAATGTTGATACTAATCTTCTCAACTCTCCCTCCAATCGAAACTGATTTTCTAAAAGATCCCCCTACGTACATGGCGAAAAAGTTTTTCCGAACACGAATGGTTTCAGAACTTTAGGTATAGGGGGGGGATGACGAGAGTTCGAAGATACGGGGAGTTTCGGTAAGATACTCCCATGATTACAACCTCACAGAATTTTTTCGAACTTTACCCACCTGAAAATAAACACATTACTTGGGGGTTGAAGGTGGGGGGGGCTTTATATAATTATATAGAAGACTGGGAGATCGTTATTTTAAGTACTATGTTTGTGTTCAACCGCAATCAAAATTAAAACCTAATGGACACAAAATTATATCAAATTTCAGACGACTTCCCTGGTTACTTTATCAACAAGCAAGGACAAGTTTGGTCAGAACTTGCCGACACCTTTCTCTCACCTGCAATGAAAGGAGCTGCATTACACGTTCGACTTCGCGTTAACGGTAAACGTGAACGTTATGCAGTTCCTTTACTGATGCTTAAAGCGTTCACACGTTTGACGAAACTACCAAGTGGTTACAAATACAAATATCTTGACGGTGACGCATCAAATTGCGCGTTATCCAATCTCGATATGTATAAACCTGAACGCAAGGTTGTACCAACTCGTAAGCACCTAACGTTTAATGATATTGACGTTAGTGAATACATCGAATTGTTGGATGGTGAAAAGTGGAAACAAGTTGATGGCAAAGAAAAGTATGGCATATCCAATAAGGGTCGTGTGTTTAGTGTAAGTAGATCAAGACTGATGAAATCGCACGTCAATGATGGAGCATTATGTGTAGGCACTGTTAATGGCGATATTTATCTCCGACGTGGAGTCATTATACATTTCGTTGATCCTACCTATGAGCAGTCAACACATTCTGTCTATTTCAAAGATGGCAACCACCATAACTACGATGTCGACAACATGATTGTTCGTAAGCAGTCGTTGACGTTTAACGAACTTCGAAAGTTAATGAATATACCGCATGAGAAGGGTGAAATTTGGAAGCAGGTATATGGCGCATCAGCGTACGGTGTTAGTAATCACGGTAGAGTGTTTAATGTGCATACAGGCGTTTTAAAGCTAGGCGGTAGACTTAAAGATACAACAGTAAAAAGTGAAAGGTATTACTTTAGAACAAGCCTGCGATTGGATAATGGTATTATACGTAGTGTAGGTGTTCACAAACTTGTCGCACGTATGTTCATTGACTTTAATTATATACAGAAAGGTTTAGTTGTTGATCATATTAATGCAGATGACACGTTGAATAACCATGTATCTAACTTACGTGTAATCAAGCCAAGGCATAACGCCACACGAGCGAAAATTGGAAATAATAAAACGGGATATCTAGGTGTAGAGCAGTTACGTTCTGGGTTGTATCGGGCGGTAATTAGGGTCAATGGTGTTAAACACAAATCAGAAACAGTCAACACAGCGCACGAAGCTCACGAGCTCTACCTTGATATGTACGAGAAACAAACAGGGCATCGTAATATTTATTGATTTTCCCTCAAATAATCAGCCGAAAAAAGTCAATTTGCTCCTTTTGGTAAGCTGTTAGATTCGACCGGGGGGTAGGTCGATTTTCTCAGAATTGACGGGGTTGTTTTTGAGTTCCTTAAACCGTGAACACGCTCAACCATGTTTCATGCACAGTTTCATTGTGCATTATAACATTATTCGGTAACTTAGGTGTGAGAAAAAAAGATTAAAGAGCAATAGCAGTCGAACTCGTCGTTTAGGTTTCTAGCCGACGAGTTTTTCCTATCTTGCAACATCCTTGATCATCGACCAGTCGTCGGTGCAAGCTTTCATATTATTAGTGGCCTCAGCAAGAAATTGTTGAGGTTTTTGTTTGTAATAACAACGTTTACACATTGCAGCGAACGATGCTATATATTATCTTCGAAGCGAGATGAATAAACAAACAAAATTCATTCATTTGTTATTGTTGTGAGCCTGAATCACTCACAACGTCAGTTTTAGTTTTGGAGTTAGTAAAGGTTGTCAATCATATTTTCAATTTTTCTTCTAATTGTTGAAATTATCGCCAACGTTGAACAGACCGTTGGCGTTTTCATATACGTCATGAAGTCATGAATTGGGTAAAGAATACTATAGCATAGTGAGAATAGCGAATTAAGTAGCGTGAATTAAGTAGCAAATAGGTATAAGTGAAACCGTCTGACTTTGTCGTTCGACTTCATATTGAACATTTAGAATATCAAACAGGTAAGCCGTTGGAATTGAGAACTTCAACGGCTTTGTTATTACCAATAATATTTCGGCTTCGGTTTCTTCAGGCGAATTTCCTTGGGCAAATGCTTTGTTGTTTTGCGTTTGCCGTGATCCGCTGTTCTGTAAGCGTCGGTATGAAATTGATGCATTTTGCAACTTGTGCAGACGAATACTACGATCAATAGTGCTACTTTCATTCTAGGGGATTTTATATTCAATACGTGTTCCGGAACCGTTCTCTTTGAGTAATCTACCTCTCTCCGGCGGTTTATTAATTACTCGAAATCGTTGCTGCTCTGTGACGTTCAACTCTCGTTTACGGTGAATTTCGCCGACTGTTTTCGATTTTGCATGTTTACCACTACGCATGATATCGTCAACTGTTTCTGTCTTCAAGCGTTTTGCATATTGCCAGACGGTCTGACGTGATATTTTGATGCCAGGAAACTCTTTCTGAATCTCCTCAAAAACTTCAGTAATTGAAAATCCTAACGTCAGATAAATCAGGCATTGTCGCTTAGCTGCTGAAGGAATTAGATTCTTTGCCATGTGTTTGTTTGATGTTTGGGCCAATATAATAACCAACGTCGATGTAACCTAGCATCACCGACGTTGGTGTGTTACTACCAACCGAAGTTTGATTTAGGTTCTTCACCTTCTCCGAAACCACCAAAATCATTCGATGCACTTGTTTTGATGTTGAACTGCTTTTCAAGATTTAAAAGTTCAGCTTGTTGCTCTAAAGTCTCGTGGGTAAGTCGCTCGTTTGTTTGTACGAGGTTGTTAATCCTTGCATCTTTTAGACGGTCTATGACAGTACCAACAACCTCAACTTCTTTGTTGAATGCATTTTTAGCATCTTCAACGGGGTTTGTTGTGTCAAAGTAACCTTCGAATATCTCAGCGGGGACCTCACCTACTGTTACTTGATTTTGATGTGATTTTGCAATGTGGATAAGAACTCTTAATTCGTCGTTTGTTAGATATAACATGTATTTTACTTTTGGTTTTTAATTAGAATAATTGCTTTTCAATAATTTGAGCACCGCCTTGTTTCGCCATTTCAGAGTTATAACGATTGATCAAATTGTTTCTCGTAATAAAGTTATGTATTTCGTTGTAAAAACGTTGCGTTAGACGTTGTGTATCGTTCCCGGAATCGTGTTGTCGATATACAAACATGTCATACTTTACAAGAAACTTTTTATTGATGTGCCAGACTTCTTTATGCTTACTGCTCAATACTCCGAAAAATCTCAAAAGCTTCTCTAATTCGTTTAATGTGATTGAAAAACTTTGAGCAAGTTCAGATTTAGTGAATGATTTCTTCTTGCTAGTGTCTACAATATAATTTGAAAGCTTTGTGTATTCGGTCAAGTTTTTCTGCTTTTCTTCATCAAGCTTTACGTTTAATCGAGCGTTGACACTATGCATTAAATTTGTACGTGCCTGTTGTTGCATCATCTGAAACATCATGTTAGTTTGTTGAGCAACTGCGGTCGCTACCTGTAATGCTGTTTGCGATGTTTGCTGTGATACCGACATCATTTGTTGCATGATCGCATCCTGACGATCTAATTTTTGCATCATTTCAACATTCTGTTGGTACACATCGTTTGGTGTTACTTGCGGAGTTTTGAAATTAAATCTGTTGAATGATTGCTCAAATTGACGTTGAGATTCTTCGTAGTCGATCAGCTCTTGACGTGCTTGGTGTCCTTTTGCCGTTCTTGATGCAAGACAGACTTGTTTTGCTGTGTTGATAGTAATAAATACGACTTCTGTAGTTGAATTATCTTTCGGTGAAAGTCCATGTTTTATTTTCCACGCTCTTTTATCATCAAGTTTTGCGTCCGAGTGTATTCGGTCACAAAAATAATCTACATTCTCACATAGGAACGGGTTGTTTAAAACCATTCGTTTAATGTTGGTTGAATAATCCTCTTTACGCATTTCAAGAATATCATTCAACAAGATGTTACCTTGAATACCTTCAACGCCTAGTTTTGACAAGTTTGTTAGATGTTGGATTATGCCTGTGGTGTTAGACTCCCAAGGCATTGTTTGCTTGAGTATTTTCATTTCTTATAAAATAAAAAAGGGTAACGTTGGGAGCAACACATTTTTGTAATCAACATTGCCCAACATTACCCTAAAAATCTTTACTATGCTGCTATTATTTTAGCTGATTACAGCACAACATTAGCGATGAAAATATTCACAAACAATAACGAGAAAAAGTCGAAATGGTTATACGGTATAAGTATGCAAAGGTGGTGAAATTTTAATTTAATTTCGATTGCTTAACATACGATAACGATTCGACAAAGCGTACAATTTCGACGGTTAGTTATCTTCGTACGGTAAAAATAAATAAATCATTCATGGTTAGAAAATGATTTTGTGGTTGTATCAACCTCTATTTTTCAAATAGTTCACTTTGTAGCCGTTAGTTTTCTTCACAGGTTTTCTAACGGTTCTTTTTTATTCAATATCTCCGTTTGGATCGCCAAACAAATGCCCACAATCCAGAACATCTCCAAGTGGACTCTCAACCTTGATATTAGGCAGTCGCATTTGAATCTGCAACGACCACTGCAACAACTCTAATGCACCTATTTCATCGTTTGATAACTCACGTCTGAACGACCAATTCAACTGTTGAAGAACTATCAAATGTCGATGTGGCAACACTAATCTTGGATCGTTTTGGAACGCCTCGATGAACTTGTCGGTCAACAATATGAGCGTTGTTTCATTCTCGTTCTCTTGATCACTAACTCGACCCCTTTGTTGGTCCAAATGTAAGTCCATCATCGTATTGTCAAGGTTGGTATTGCCAATAGCTTCGAGCAGAAGTTTCTGCTCCAACTCTGTAAATTCGAAGTGTGTATTTGTAATTTTCATGCTTATTCCTGGGGCAAAAATCATGCGGTATATCTATTCATTTTACCGTTAGGTTTCATTCGATTATCTTCAAATTTGTTAGCTTGAAAGTCTCATTTTTATAGGGTAGCTTTGAGCGTAATCGTTAGACAATCCGGTACGGAAGACCAAAACGATCTAACGGTTCGTTCGACCTTTCCTTTCCAACCAATTGAGAAGAAACAAAGAAATGGCCAACCAACCCGAGCCGACAGGCGAAGGACATCTGAACACTACTAACGAACTTCAGTGTTTTTGACTTGACAACAACTTGATAACACGAGGCGAATCCAAACGGGTTCGTCTTTTTTGTTGTCAAATATTCGACGGCTTTAACAATCTTTCATGTTTCCTACTGACGGCTTAACAATACTTTCTCGTTATAGACTAACGTTGCGATCTACTCTTCATCAACTTAACTGTCAACTTAGCGGTTCGCTCGAACGGTTTATGATAATTTGAATGTAATGAAGGTGTAGTTTGATGTAAAGTTTCAGCGATTTGGTTGACAAGTTATGTAGGTTATCTTGTTATTTCTCTAACAAGTTATTATTGTTAAGTGCGATTCAACTGACGTTGGCGATTAATTAGACGCTATTTGATCGACAGCTTATTATTGGATTTGACGGTTTAACTAGCGATTTGATGATTCTAAGATTCGACAATATCATAAGCTGCGGAAACGCACGCAGCGACGAAGGAGCGAGTACGGATAGATGTACAATTTCCAAGCAAGGTAATCGTTCAGATAACGCATCTGCGACTGTTATAGGAATAACCAAGCGTTCAACTGATTGTTGGACGTTGACGAGTTAGCTCAATTAAACGACATGTTGTTGGTTTGAGATTCTACAACAACGTTGGAGATATTTTTGAACGACGACTGATTGATGATTGGAAGCGATATTTATAAGCAACTAAGGCGAGAACGCTGCAGCAAAACCTAGATTCTACGACATAGATATCTAACACAACAACAAAACAAACAAGGAGGATGTTGATGGTGGCGGTGGGTTTTGCCCCGTCACGTCAATCGTCACGTCAATCGTCAATCAACACGTTCGAATCATCAAGTCAACGTCAACCTTCGACGTTCAACTATTTACCTCGTATCAAAATCGCTGGCGCTCTTGTTCCACCTCTGTTATAATTTTTTTGATCAAAATTCATTGCTTGAAATTCTTCGATTAGAACACCTCACTTCGTCGGCCCCTATTACTATTTTAGCAGATCGACGTGTTTTCGGTCAAAATTGCCCTGTTTTTTTGAAAATTCATATGCCCTCTCGGTATCAAAAACGCAGGTCGGTTCAAAAATTTCAAGGCGTTCGGTCAAAATTGCCCTGTTTTTTTCCTGTGTTTTAGGTGCAGTTAGGCGATTTTAATTGTCGTTTGATTGACTTGAACGTACCTTCACTTGCATGTAACGTTGGGTGTAACGCTTTTAACTCGACGAGTGTATCTTTGTAATTGAGATTCGGATTGACGTTGAGAATATCTTTCAACGCATCAGATGGTTTTATGTGCAAGTCTTTGTTGTAGTATGTATTCCTACAAGTCCTCTCGTTAACTTTAAAATACTTCGCAATCTCACCAACGTTGGCGTATGGATTCTGACGTTGAAATTCATGTACAGCAGCTTTTGAAAGTTTCGACGAGTTTTTCTTTTTTTCAACGTCACGTCGCCTTCTTGAAAGTTTCTCACGAACGTTACGAATTTCATCTATCACCTTCTTATCCTCCTCGTCAAAATCTAATGTCATGTAATTAATGTCTTTGTAATACTCCTTATAATTAGTTTCAAGCTTTCGATGTGTCACATATTCGTGAAGATGATAATACTCGTCTGCATGCATTTGTAGACAATTCAGCTCGTTTGTTAATTCGTTGACGTAATCGCTATGTCCAGTTCGTATTTTCTCGAAACAATCAATCTGCTGTTTATCGGCGCCTCGGTCACGCTTGCAGTTTACGTTGAATAGTTTAATTGCACGGTGTTGACCTCTTGCTAATCTACCTAAAAATTGGATCTGCTTCTCAGCACTACGTAAGTTCAAACTAATTGCTGTATCAGCGTTACTAATATCAACGCAAGTCATGAAAACTGTAGTACAAACAACAACGTCATATTTTTGTGGGATTTTACCTTTTCGAAGTATGTGCTTGTAATCTGCATCTTCTTTATCGTCAGCGCAGAAACTTCTAACTCTGAAGCCATATTCAGTTAGTAGTTCAACTGCTTCATGCATCTTATCAATATCGTTAATTAAGATCAACCCTTTTGTGACTGAACCTTTCAGATCCTTGTAGTTACATATCGCGAGGTAAATAACAGTAGCGAGCGAACCTGTCACATTTCTCGCCTCTATGTCACGACTTGCGACTTGACGATCGTAATGTTCTTCATCTCGCCTTACATGAATCTTATATGCACCTAAGAGTTGTTCAAGTCCGTAGGTTTCCTCTGCTGTCATAAACAGTGTGCTTACTCGATTCTTTTGAAATACATTCAACATAGCGTCAAGTTCATCAGCAGTTGTTTTGTTGCTTTTTGCTACAGATCGAAGTTGATGAATTTCATCTAGGATGATAATGTCAGAACTAGTAAACGTGTTTCTTAAAGACGCAAGTTGCTGTAATGTTAGTGTGTAAACTCCATGTGTCAGTTTAGAATCACCGCTTATTAACGTATGTTTCAATCGCATAAACTCGCCGTGTTTTGAATTGAATACTGATAATTCATGACCTGTAGTTTTTAACAACTCTTCTCTGAATCTAAACAGAATATTGTTTTGAGCGCCGGCAATAAATACACGACTATTTGGTAAATGTTTGATTGCATCAATTGCAAACTGACAAGCAAAATGTGTCTTCCCTAAGCCTGTACCTGCGTTGAGTAGTATTCGATTTTGGTACAAACTGCTTCTAAAATACTTGCAAATTTCTTTATACGCAGACATTACGTAGTCGTTAACTACCAATGTCGAACCTGATTCGAATCGAACCTTTGGCTCAAGTTTGGCGATAGCATTGACGGTTTCTGTAGTTATCTTAGAACCGATTTCGTTTAAAGTCTTTTGCTCTTTTTCAACTTGTTCTTTGATAGATAGAATCTTCATTAAGCGATCTTTTAAGGTTTATTAAAAAGTTTCAAGACCACCAAGATCGAACAAGGAATGTTATTTGTTATACCCATGTTAGAGATTTTGTTGTTCAGGCAAAGAGTTTTGCTTTTTCCTTGTTCGGTCTTTCTGGCCACCTCAACCCTCAACAATATCCAAACCGTTTCAACTTTGGAAAATCACATTTAACATACGTTTTGAACGTAGGCGACTAACTCTGACGAAACCATAAAGGGTCAATCTCAGGGGGAACTGACCTAGTCATCACGCAAGTTCCACTTCTGACACTACGGAACATAAAAAGAACTCTAAGAAGTAGCAATCAAGGTATGAAGTCAGAAGCATATTAAGGTTGTTACTTTTTTATTTTTAATGTGACATGACAAAAGACGAGATTGAAAAATTAAAATCTATAGCTAAAGTATTCATGTTAGAGCACGATTTATTGAAGATCAGCGAATTTACAGAAACGGTAATGATTAAGAAGCTCGATCGTGCAGTTGAATATACACATTGTGTATTTGACCGTAAAATTGACGAAATCAATTGGGATCTTATAGAAAATCGTTTAAATATTATTCGAGTAAAATCGTTTTCTATAAATCAGTTAAAAGACAAACACCCGGATAATATGGTTACGGATATGGTTGATGAATTACTGACAGACTTCTCAGAACGTGAGTTAAAAACTGTAGATAGAACTGGAAATATAAAACACCTATCTGTTGTACAATGTATTCACCGCATACATATTGAACTTACAACAAAATTGATGTTCTTCTTCTATAAACATCCTAAACTTAATATTAAAACTACGGGGTCTTATTGCGACACTACACGTAAATGGTTAGTAGGTACATTATCTTACAATGACGGTGACTCTGTGCGTAGTTTGACTTTAGATGAGTATGCATACAAGAGCTATTACGAAGACATCTTAGACAACACAATACACGAAGTTGATTTCAAAACCAAAAAATTAAAGTAAAGCATCAAGATGAAACAAGAAGTAAAATTACGAGCACAGCTAAAATCAAAATACCTTAACACATTTGTTATCAATCGACAATCAGTCGAAGTGACTTACAAAGCGTTGATCATTATCAGTCAGTCAGCCGATATCCGAACTGGCGAATCAATGTGGAATGTTCAGAAGCTTGTTAAGATCACAAAGTTGAAAGATCCTATCAACGTGTTAATACAAAAGTTTAGCGATATGCGATGTATCGTTAAGGCAGAATTGGTCAATGACGATAAATTCGTTAAGGTAACATTCGACCGTACTTGTCTTGATTTAGTTGTTGATTTAGAGCAAGGCCTTGAGCAATTTTCGGTTGAAGCTCCATCACCAACTACCGCCGACAAAGATGATCGACCAGTTCCACCGACACCTGCTGAAACTCAAGCGACATTGGCTGAGTATGAAGCTTCAATGAAGCAGCATGACACCACATTCGATTCGGTGAATCAACCTGACGTTGCAGCTGCTCCCCCAACTTCTCCAACGCCTACGACATCAAATGATTGGTCGGCGTTAGCATCTGAAATTGATACACCATCAGAGTACCAACAACCAACATCCGAGTTTTCTGAACTGATGTTGCAGATCGACAAGGTTCTAGCGAAGACTACGCAAGGAGCGTGGTTCGACCTCGACATTACCTTGAGTAACGACAATGCGGGAGAAGTAACAACGGGTATTACAACGACGACGTTTAAAGCTGAGTTCGTTGAGGACGACATATCGGTAAGTGCAGTTGATAGCAGAGGTAACATCTATCAATTGACGAAAGACCCAAGTTATAAAATTCAACGTACCATGGTCGGCAATGGCGTTTCGATGATTTCAAACTTACCTGGTCTTGCTCAGCGACAGTCGATAACTTATAACGGTTTCATTCGACAGTTGCTTTTTGGAGAACAACTATTCGCAACATTGTTGAACGCTTTTACGCGTGGTCAATTAGATTTCATTCCTGAAGATTGTACGCAGTATAACCCGGCTTACTTCAATGCCTTGTCACAGCACATCATCAACAATAAAAAGAAACTAGCAACTGTTACGACAAGTGCGAAATTTGAAAGTGGAAACATAATTTTTGAATCATGAAAATACAGAATGTACAAGAGCAAGCTCCTATTAATGGAGAACAATATGGACACAACGAAATCCATGATATGACAAGTCGTATCGCTAACGTCGATGTTACAGTAAACTGTGAAGTCAAGGACGATAAGTTCAAATTCTACTTGAGTTCAAGTAGCTCGGTAAAGATTCCTTTTCACGAGATGTTGCATAATCCAGTTGTGATGTCAGAAATCTCAACAAAAGAGTTTGTCGCAAGGTTAGTCGACTACGGAACGTTCTTGACGTCAGAGCGATTTCCTAAACAACGTGTTATACTCTATTTCAGTTTTGACGACGAACATACGTTCTCTATCGAGCAAGAAGCTACAGATAACATCGTTGCGACTGTCTGTAAGTACGCTCACCATATCAAGCAGCATGAAATGGCTGTTCAGCTTCAACTAAATGTTTGGCAACAAACGGGTAAGATCTACTGCAACGCTTCGTTTGAGGGGAAACGACCTGAAGACAATTTAATCGAACTTCCAAAGTGGGAAAAGAAAACTACGCCTGTGACTGGCAAGACCTTTTGGGATAGTTCAGCACAGGTTTCTAAAGTACTTGAAACTTTACATAATCTATTCAACTAAAAAGAAAAGCCGGCACAACTAGCCGGCTTAACATTTCAAGGACAACAAGCGTATGCTACCCATCGTCCTTGCTCGTTCATGAAAGTTACAGTTCTCACTGTAGGAGTGTCATCTTAGACCAAGATTTAACATGCGGTAAAGCTAATAAAAAAGAAGCACTCCAACACTATACCGTGCTAAGGTGCTTCCTCGGAATATTTCTAAAACAGTCAAGTCGGTTTGCTTACATAGAATATGCTTTAGCTGTGAAACAATTATTTTCATCAAATGTAAACAAATATCAACACGATTGTAATGGTTGTATGATTTTTGTTTCTTGTTTTATGAATCGCATTAGTTAATTGGCATTGCTGATCTGGTTCTTTTGAGTCCTTTCCACCAAGACCTTGTCGTGTTAATCACGTTCAAGGTCTTTTTGTTTGTAGACATCTCGAACGATCCGGTTGACTTGAACGACATATTCAGCAAGGTTTGCAAGAACAAGAAATCTTGATATGACGCGAACACACTCAAGTTGCGACGTGTTAATCTTCAAATGTTTCTGCGCTTCTAATTCGATAAATGATCTGACTTTCTTTCTCTGCATTTTACTTGATTTTATCTACAGTTGTCGAAAAGAATAATGATACAGTTGATTCAGTCAACTCAGTTTCTTTTGCAATCTGTTTAATGAAATCGTCATGATGCTTCTGTGCAGCAGCTACAACTTTATCGTAGACTTGTCGATTGAATAAACGTTTCAATTCTTGATTCATCGTTATACGTTGTGATTTAATCGTCGTCATAAATCGTTGAGGTTATGTGTTTTTAAATTTGATTTTACGTAAAGATATGAACGAGTTGTCATATGTTCAAGTTGATTTTTAGGGTAAGAAAAAACACCCATCATTGACGGGTGCATTTTTAATAAAACCAATTCGGGCAATTACGACTGGCCCGAATAAAACTATTGGTGCAATATTAACATACTCAACGCAGCCCAAATAGAACAAAAGTCATGTTTGATGTCAAGTGTCTGAGTATCAACTCTTAGTAACTAAGTTAAATTAGAGTGAGATTTTAAAATACTGATACTCAACGGGCTTAATTTTAAGCCCGCAGATAGGACTGCGAAATTTTCCGTAGTCCTATTTCTTCTTCAAATTATAGTATTTTGATCAACATCAAACTATTTAAGCATTATAAAAATCCTTCAAAACAATGTAAAAACCGATGGGGTAAATAAGCCCAACGCTGATTATCAGGTACTTATTAAATATATCTGAATTGCTTAATATTCAATTATTCAAATCAAGTTCTTCACGTTATGGTCGAAGTCGTCGGTGTCGTGTATTACGGCATATGATTCAAGTGATTTAATATTGTTGTGTCCACTGTATTTTATAATCACATGAAGTGGTACTCCTGCTCGAATCAATCGTGTAATGAATGTATGTCGGCTTGAATGCATTGTAACAAGATCGCATCTTCGTTGTGTTGTAACTGAGTGTTTCCCACCTCTTGAATCAACCATCTCAACCAATTCATCAAAACCGAGCATTTCGAAAATCAGTTTGATACATAGGTTCAACTTCTGTGGTTGGCATATGCGTAGAGATCCATCAATCACTTCACGAGCAATAGATAACGAGGTTTCGTTCAATGGGATCTTAACTTGGTTCAAGGTTTTGATTTGATACTTTACGATGAACCACTCACCATTCTGCTCCAACAAATTAGAACTGTTTAGAGATCTGATATCCGACATACGCAAACCTGTCAAACAGCCTAACAGAAACACTTTACGAACTCTCTCCAACCCTTTCCGTTTGAATGTATAGTCTTTTAATTTAGCGAGTTCTTCATCAGTTAGGACCACTTTGTAACGATCAACGTGTTTCAATCTTTCTTCAACTTTATATTCAAGATTTCGTGTTTTGATTTTAGCAGATACACAGTAGTTCAAGAACGATGTAAAGATCTTCATGTATTCGTTTACAGTTGAGTTGGACAACCCTTGTTTCATCATATAGGATTGAAACTCTGTTGACATCGCAACGTCTACATCGTCAACTTTCGAAGAAGTATTAAAGTGACCTTTCATATGAGCAAGGAGATTCTTGAAGTCATTAACGGTACGTACTGCAACTCGATCATACTTGTAAGTCATGAACTTTGAGTAAGCTTCAAAAATGTTGTCAGCATCGAGATTTGAATATGCAGACTTCAACATCTTAGTGGTTACGGTTGTGTATTTCTCGCACAGTTCTTCAGCAAGTTCTTCATACCTAGATCGCATCTTCTTCAACTTCAAATTGAGTTCGATTCGATTGATGTTAGGTGCTTTCACCTTCTCGGTTTTAGGGTTCCATTCATTTATGGCAACCGTTATACCGGTGGTAAATCTCAGGCGTTTTTTATTTACGTAAAACTCTAAAAAGATTGAAGATTTTTCTTTGTCTATGTCTTTGTAATATAATTTTGATTGCATGTTAGGTAATTAAAATCGTGACAGTGATCGTGACAAATCTAAAAAATTCCTATGCTAAATATCAAATACTGTAAAATGTGGTAAAAAATATAACAACTCAATATCAATACTTTATGATTCATTATGGTTTCACTATCTTTCTGTTGAAAATGAATCTCAATTACTTATTGATAAATACTGCATACATTGCTTATTAAATATGACTCAGAATAAATCAATCCGCACCTATTTTGGTGATGTTAAACCCACAGGTTGGATGTACAACCAAATCAATCACGATCTTCTTCATGGCTTCGTTGGCAAATTGGATCAAATGGTTCCTGATCTTATTGTTGAAGATGATATTTACAATAAAGATAGATTAACGCGTTTAGTAAAATCTAAGGATGTTGGAGCAGTGAATTCAGAAGGAGAATGGAATATTCAATTCCTTTGGTGGAATTCGGAAACCCAATCCAATTGGTGGGATGGATATATTCGACATGCCTTCCTTTCTGGAGATCAGGACAGTATAGATAAAGTTAAAAAGTATGTGGATGACAAATTAAGTTCTCAAGATGAAGATGGATACATAGGTGTTTATGGAACAGATTTGAGATATCAACATACTACAGAAAATGGAGAACTATGGGCAAAGGCGAGCTTATTTCGTGGATTAATTGCCTATTACGAAATCACCAATGATGAACGTGTTTTAAAGGCTTTGCTTCGTGCCATGGACAATACCATGGAAAACTATCCTATTGGAAATTCCACACCTTTTAAAACGGACAAACCCTTTGCCGGTGTAGGTCACGGTTTGACTTTTACGGATGTTTGCTTCCAATTATATAACATCACGGGTGAATCAAAATATTTGGATTACGCTGTCTTCTTATTCGACGATTACAATAGGCATCAGGTTGAAGAAGAAGATATCTTGATCAAAAACTTGATGGATGAGGAGTATAAATTCAAAGGTCATGGCGTACATACTTATGAACATTTAAGAAGTTTAGTGGTAGCCTATGAACACACCAAAAAATCAAAATATAAAAATGCATTAGAGGCTTATCTTCAGAAATTGAGTATTGCTGAAAGTATTAGTGGTGGACCGATTGGAGATGAGTGGGTGTTTGGTCGACATGCTCATTCTGAATCGACAGGTTATGAGTATTGTTCTATCCACGAATTACTCGATTCCTTTACATTGTTATTACACTACGACAAAGACAGCCTTTGGGGAGATAAAATTGAATGGTTGTTCTTTAATGCTGCCCAAGGGGCTAGACATCCAGAACACTCTTCTATTGCTTACTGTAAAAGCGATGACTCCTACTCTATGTGTGGGGAAATTAATAGTGAAACGTGTGAGGAGACCAAAGAAAATCGATTTAAATATTCGCCGGTACATAAAGATGTTGCGGTTTGCTGTGTTCCTAATGCTGGAAGAATTCACCCTTACTATGTTCAGAATATGTGGGCAATAGAAGGTGATGAAATTTATATCAATTTATATGGGCCGTCTATTTTTTCTACAGAAATTGAGGGAAGCGAAATTGTTTTTGAGCAAGTCACTAATTATCCTATTGAAGATAAAATCATTATCAAGGCAACATCAAATAAACAAGTTGATGGTCAATTGATGTTGAGAGTTCCAAAATGGGCAAAAAACTTTAAAATCAATGGTGAATCTCCAAAGATCAACAAAAAAGGGTATGCCGTATGGAAAGGACTTATTGATAATGAATTGAGTTTGACGATTGAAATGGGTAATCAACCCGCTGCATTTAAACATACAGAAGGAACTTACTTTGCTTATGGACCACTTTTGTTTGCTCTTCCATTAGAAGGTAAAGAAGAAAAAACCAAAGAATGGGGTATCGAAGGATTTTATGATTCAAAATACCAATATACAGATGATAGTTTGAAAGAGGCCGTTTGGGTTGAAGGAAGCGAATTGAAGAAAATTGACAACTCAGGTGCTCACTATTTGGACCAGGTAACCATAGAAACCTCATTAAAGGTTGATGATGAAATTAAAATCAAATCTTTAGTACCTATTGGTAGAACAGTACTAAGAAAGATTACATTTTAAAATTTATAAATCAGACTTATATTGAATAATAGATGATAGGATGTTTTAAAACTTCTTCCTATCATCTATTCATTTACAACTACATTGCATGTACACGATTGGTTATCTGATAATTGCAATTTCAGATTTTTGAATGTATTTTGTTTTTCAAAATATTATTCATCAATTTTTCTTTACTATGAAATTCAATCTGAAATTACTTCTACTACTCTTTTCTACTTCATTATTTTTCTTTTCCTGTGGAGGAAACCCCTCTGAATCAGAAGAACACAAAGCTTTAATGGCTGAACATGAAAAAATGCATGAGGAACATAAAAAAATGGAAGCGGAACACAAACAGATGGAAAGAGAACATCAAGAAATGATCGCTGCTCATGAAAAACTTAGTGGAGATAAAGATGAAGCACATCAATCTATTGAAGCTAAACACACAGAAATAATTGCGAAACATGAGGCATTAATCAAAAAACACCATGAGGTGTTAATGAATCACGAAAAGCTTGTAGAAAAACATGGCAATGGTGATATAGATTTAGCAACCCTCAAAAATGAGCATGCTAAAATGGAAAAAGAACACCATAACATATTGATGAAAGATCATATGCTAATGGAAAAAGATCATGCAATGATGAAAGCCGAACATGAGAAAATGTTAGCGGAACACGAATAATTAAGATATGAAAAGAGCACCCGGACGGGGTGCTCTTACTGTTTTAGAGAGCTTGTGTTAAGCAGATAGTTACTCTTAAATGTCTTGTATCCATAACTTGTTGAATAAAGTAGAACCAGACAAAGTCCGATTCTACTTCCATAACAAACTACTTCTACTTATTCTGTATTTTTATATTTGGATTAGCATCAAATTCTTCTTGTGGAATCTGTAATAACATTCTGTAATCTTCTGGATCAGTTTTCATTACAGCAGCTAATACTTCATCGTGACTAGAATTTGTTCTATCCAAACCAATTTTCTTTCTTAAGATATCGAGCATTCTGTGGCCTTCACCCCATAGTTCAACTCTTCTCTGTAAATCAATTTCTTGTTTTAGTGCATCTCCTGTTAAGGAAGAAACATCTTTACTAGCATCTCTTTGTGCCACTAATTCTTGAAGTAAAGTGGCAGCGGCGGCATCTTGACCTAATTCTGCTTTCGCTTCAGCTTCTATTAATAACATTTCTTCTGCTCGCATTAAAACATAATCTGCAGCCCAAGTTGACGGTTCCTCCATCACAAATTTATTGTACATGTAAGGGACTTCTGTGTAAGGTTTGTCATCAGATATATTATTAGGATCTACTACCAACGCCTTACGAACATCATCATCCCCTAATTGATCATATAATACTTTACTCATACACTTTTGTGCACCTAAAGAAGCATAGTTATAAGCCGTATTATCCATATGAGAAAAGAAGGAATTGTAGGTAGTTTTCTGTTCCGCATTCACTTCCATTCCCCAAATCCAACCGTCAGATTTACTTCCTTTTGAGAAACCATAACTGTATTTACTTCCTGGTAAAAGGTCAAACCCACTTCTTGCAGCACTTGCATATTTGGCGGCATTATCCCAATCATTTATTACTAAATAAACTCTGGCAAGAATACCATCAGCGACATGTTCATCGACATTAGAAATATGTTTTGGAGTTTTCCCTTTCAGTAACTTTTGTCCTTCTGCTAAATCAGACAATACCTGATCATATACCTCTTGAACTGTTGCTCTATCTTTTGGAGTTGTTTCTGCTACAGATGGTTCTGTATATAAAGGGACTCCAGGAGCATTTTCATGACCTTTATAAGTAAACTGATACATTTGTACCAATTTAAAATAGAAGTACCCTCTCAATGTTAATGCTTGACCACGAACATTATCAATTTGATCTTGATCTCCATTCATGTTTTCAGTGGCATTAATTACCTCATTTAAATTGGCGATGTTGCCATAGTAGTAGTACCAAACAAAGTAAGGACGTCGGTAAGAGGCTAATCTCGATTGCCAATTGTAATCGCCAATAAAGTAATTGTGACCTCGAGAAGCAGGATATAAATCCTCTCCTTTGATATCATTACCTATATTCACCGCTGTTTCACCAAAACTATCATGACTATCGTTTTGGCCTTTATACATATTTCTATACACACCGTTTAAGGCTACCTCAGCCCCTTCTGGCGTGGATAACAATTGTGTCTTCGATATGGAATCTGAAGGCTGACGGTCTAAGTAATCGTCTGAACAAGATGTAGCCAAGGCTAATGTTGTTGCTAGGATTACTGCTTTATATATATTTCTCATTGTGATGTTCTAAATTAAAGTGTAAGATCTAAACCAACTGAAATTGTGCGTACAGGAACATAATTGTAGGATGTTATCCCTGATCGAGCTGGATTGATGTACAACCCTTGTCGTTGTGTTGAATACCAGATATTATCCGCTGTGATGTACGTTCTCATTGATCCAACTTTTAACTTCTTCACCAAATTCGGTTGGAAGGTATACCCCAAGGTGATGTTTCTAATACCGAAGTAAGTTGCATCAGTTAAGAATCTAGAAGATCTTTTATTGACATTAGAATCGTCTCTTGCTTCTAATCGAGGTATATCAGTAATATCTCCCGGTTTTTGCCAAGCCCCGTGAAGATCTGTACTCATGGCCTGACCATAAGACGGCATCATTAAATTGGCATAAGTATTATCATATATTTTACCTCCTAAGGAGAAGGTCGCTAAGATGCTTAGATCAAAACCTTTATAAGAGAACATGTTATTAATTGATCCTTGGAAATCTGGAATCGCTGATCCAACCACTT
Source organism: Flammeovirga yaeyamensis (assembly GCF_018736045.1). NCBI lineage: Bacteria > Pseudomonadati > Bacteroidota > Cytophagia > Cytophagales > Flammeovirgaceae > Flammeovirga > Flammeovirga yaeyamensis. The sequence goes on from NZ_CP076133.1 coordinate 1,890,578, forward strand.
TTCTAGAATCATTTAAAGCACCATCATAATCTGTCGTCTTCTCACGTTCACCGGTTGGATTTCCTTCAGCATCCATTACATTTCTCCAATAAAGTGCATCTCCTGTTTGTGGATCTACACCAGCATAATCCACCAAGTAGAAATCATAGATTGAATTACCCACTTTCCAAAGTTTCGTACCGTTTATAAACTGATCTTGAGATAGCTCTGTGATTTCATTGTAGACTTTCGAACCTATGAAACCTACCGTCCAGTTAAAACCTGAAGGGGCTTTAATGGCATCATAGCTCAGTGAGATTTCTATACCTTTATTTCTTATTGCACCCACATTTTTTGTCACTGAATTAAATCCTAAGGAAGGAGCCAAAGGTTGGTCCATTATCAAGTCTTTTGAGTCTCTGATATAGTATTCTACAGTACCACTTAGTCTATTGAATAGTGCAAAATCAACTGCTAAGTTGGTAGATACGTTTTTCTCCCACATCAAATTTGGATTAGATAAAGAAGTTAACTTGCCTCCATTTGCAGAGGCATTAGAATAGCTCATATCATATAAGGCATCCCATGGATAATACACTTGATTTCCATCATCATCAGTTACACCCTCGTTACCAACAACACCGTAAGAAGCTCTTAATTTTAGATCATTTACCCAAGAAACATCTTGCATAAAGTTTTCTTCAGACACTCTCCAAGAAGCTCCTAACGACCAGAACGATCCCCATCTTGACTGTTTACTAAATCTTGACGATCCATCTTTACGGAAGGAAGCATCCACAAAATACTTTTGATCAAAGTTATAACCTACTCTACCAAAGTAGGACTCAATAGCATGTTCGTTAATATATGAATTGGCATTTTCTGTATTCGATGCCGCTGCCAATTCTGTTAAACCAGAAATAGGATACCCAGATCTTGTGGCATGTAGATAATCATATGAATATTTATAATTCTCATGTCCTAAAGTCACGTTCACACCATGACGGTCGGCAATCTGTTTGTGATAGGTTAATACTTGGTTAAATGTATAAGATTGTCCTAAAGAATTTGTTTTGTATGATCTACCGCCCACTGCAGATGCATCACCAAATTCTTTGTTCTGTGTTCTTCCAGAATTAGTATAAATGATATCTGTAGAGATATTCGATTTAAAATTGAAATCTTTTAAGAAATCAATACTAATAAAACCTCTCGCTCCTAAGTTATGTCTTTTGTATCCGTTTACATCCAATTGATTCACTGCTACAACGTTAGTCATTGGAGCAAATGGTCTTGTCTGACCAAGAGTTTCACCAGATCCAAAATCATACATTCTATTACCCTGATCGTCATTGATAATATTACCTTGTGCATCTCTTGCATAAACTGGATAAATAGGACCCATTATACGTGTGGTATAGAATGGATTAGCCATAGAGGTTTTTGTTGCACCAATCGATCTTGATTTCGTATAAGCATAGTTTAAATTTGCTCCAACTTTCAACCAAGGTTTCACATCTGTATTGGCTTTTACTCTAGTCGTTAATTTTTCGAAACCAGAGTTGTTTACTATACCTTCTTCGTTTAAATATCCTGTGGAGATAAAATAGTCTGAATTTTCATTACCACCGTTAATTGATAAGTTATACTCCTGACGTTTAGCCGTACCGAACATTTCCTTTTGCCAATCATCAGAATACAATAATTTAGCATTTGGATTTAAGTGGCCATTTTCGTCTAATACCTCGTTATTAGGAACATTGTAAGCATTATATTTTAGTTCTTTATCAATTAAATTATGCTTTACATAATCTCTAATATCTGCTTCCGAAGCGTTTGGATCTGCCGCTTGAATGTCATTCTTATAGGCTTGGAACATCAACTCATAATATCCTTTTTCATCTACTCTATCGTACTCTTTAAATGCACGTTGAGAGACTCCATATCTTGCTGAAAAGTTGATGGTTGGTTTATTATTTTTACCATTCTTTGTGGTAATCATAATAATACCATTTGTAGCTCTAGAACCATAAATTGCTGTACCTGAAGCATCTTTTAGTACAGAAAATGATTCAATATCTTTAGGGTTAATAGCGTTAAGAGGTCCGTCGTACGGTGTGCCATCCAAGATAATCAAAGGTGATTGAGATTGGTTAATGGAAGAAAAACCACGGATATTGATATTTGGAGAAGAACCTGGTTGACCTGTAATTCCTGTCATAGATAAACCCGGTACGGTTCCTTCTAACCCTGCAACAGGATTGGATGTTTGGATATTTTCTACTTGTCCTGCATCTACCATTGTTGCAGAACCTGTAAAAGCACTCTTTTCGGACGTGCCATAACCAATAACTACTACCTCGTCTAATTCTTCAGTATCAACCGGCAGTGCCACATTAATTGTAGATTGGCCTCCTACTGGTATTTCTTTGCTTTGATAACCAACAAAACTAAATACTAAAACATCCTGATCATTTGATGATTGAATATGGTATTTACCATCAATATCTGTAATTGATCCTTTAGTGGTTCCTTTAAGTAAAACAGTTACGCCTGGTATTGGTTCGCCTGTTTCTTCGGTCACCTGACCTGTTATTTGCCTCTCTTGCGCCCATGCACTTGCAACTATGCCCAGAGAAAGCAAGATGATAGATTGAAGTTGCTTGAAATTTAACATCTGGTTTAATTTCTATTTAAAAGTGTCAATATTTATTTCTTTAACCAGAGAGCACACTATATAAACTCTAGTTAAATACTAGCAAGGAATAAATAGAAATTTGATGGGACCGTTATACGTATGAACAGTATGATAATTGATTGATAATATTGAATTTGTTGTTAATTCTTACGCAATATTGAAAATAATGTAACATCATGTTAAATTTTTTATGTTAACAAGATGTAAAATAAATGTTGCAATTCTTTAAATTCAGATTTACAACATCTCTAACAATACTCTTATTGATTTTAACTTACTATTTAATTTTATATTTTATCATTTTACGTTATTTAATTTTGTTTTAGCTAAAATTTCAACATTCTCTAAATAATTTCAGAAATACAATATTCTTATTTAATCCTTATTAATATTCAATTATTAACAATATACCTCTGTCAGAATTGCATTTTTCATATACAAAAAAAGCAGATCATATTATGATCTACCTTTCTCACCCAATTTTGCCTAATTATATCTTAAATATTTTAACTTTTGCTGATTGAAAATCTTACTTAACTCTATTCTATAGATTATAAGTTCAAATGCTTTATTCTTGTACTTCTTCTTTCTTTTTTACTGTTCTAAAGGCAAAATTATATTCTTTTTCGTTGTCCAATTTATCAACACAACGGATTTTAATATTGTATTTCTTATTTCTTTTAAAACCATCTATCACTCCAGAATAAGGCTGTTCTTGTTTTCCATTAATACTATAAAACATTCTTTTATACCCTGTGTGCTTATCTGTGGCAGCTAAGAATACAGATACATAATGAGGATAAAGTGATAATTTATCTGAATTATTCGTTCCTATGTCATCAATTGAAAAGTGATGGAATACATCTGGTCCTTCCGTATCGACCATAAAAGTAACCGATTTGGTATTTCGATTATTTACATTATCGTAACCATGATAATCGATAGTATGTAGCCCCTCTTTATCTATAATGATGGCATCCTCATATTTTTGTTCCTCACCCTGACCATTCTTATTAAATGCAATGTATTGAAGTCCAGATTCATGGTCTTTGGCGTTTAAAACCAATTTTGTTTTATTGCTTATGAATATAGTATCCTCTTTCTCAAAAGTAGGTCCATCAAATTGATGTGTTAAACTTGGGCCCACAAGATCTACATAGAACTTACTCACTTTATGTAAGAATGCATCTTTCTCTGCATCAGTTCTATTTTGTAGATGGTCAATAGAGAAAAACTTTACGATATGTTCACCCGACTGTGATGGCAAATAAAATGGATCCGAATAGGATTTGAAATCCTCCCCATCAATAGAATACAAAACATCTCTAACACCTACTTTGTTGTCTACTGCTGTAATCTTCAATTTTGTCCTTCCAGAGAAAAATAGTTTACCATTTACTAAAAATCGATCACCTATTATATCAGCAGCGGTGATAGGAGCACTTTTGTCTAAATAAAAATTGAATTTTTCTATTTCTGCAATGTTACCTACATTGTCTTTTGCATAAAATTCTAAAATATGGTCTCCATCTTCTAAGTGTGAAAAATCAAGAGGTACTTTTGAAGAAATAGACTTAAATTCTTCCTCATTAAATCGATAATATAAATCGTCTACACCAGACAAAGAATCACTTGTTTCTAGAAATAATTTAGTGTTGGTAGCTATGGTATTTCCAACAGAAACACCATTAATTACATAATTCGTTTCTGGTGATGAATGGTCAACGATAAATGATTTTGTTTTCACATTTTCAACATTTCCTACTTTATCCGTAGCATAGTATTTGAAAACATAATCACCCTCTTTGTCAAAATTTATTTTCCCCTCATAAGGTAGGTATCGAATGCCATTTATGGAATGAAAAATACTATCCACCCCAACCATATCATCCTCACTTTTAAGATCAACTACAAGTTCTTTTCCATAAAATATTGTTGATTCATTATTTATATATTTCGTAGCTCGAAAAAAGGACAATGTCGATTCTGGTGCCCTGCCATCGGCATAGACATAAAAACGTTGTTCGACATTATCGATTTCATCAAAATGTTTAAATGAGTGAACACCATGCCCATCTAAAAACACTGGCTCTGATTTAAATTTTCCATTTGTTTTAATAGACATCTGATGTAAATCTTTGCCATTAATATCAGTAGCTACAAATAAATATAGAGGCAGGTCAGCTTGTTGATAAAACTTATTGGTAGAATCAACATGGGATCGCTGACGGTGATTTAATATTTCCTGTCCACTCAATGCTATTGAGAAGAATTGTAATACAATTAATAAGTGAGTTTTCATTTTAGATTAAATTAGGCTTCAATATTGATTTTAATACCCATTACAAGTACATCATCTACTTGTTCTTCATTATTTTTCCACTGGTTGAATTCATTTTTGAGTATTTCTAATTGCTCATCACCATTTTTGTTATGGTGATCGATCAATAATTTCTTTAGTCTTTTCATCATATATTTCCCCCCTTTCTCACCACCAAACTGATCAACGAAACCATCAGAACATATATATATCCAAGTAGTTTTATCCAGAGTGATCTCATGATTTGTGTAAGAAAAATCATCCTTAACAGATAACTCATCACCTATAGATTTTTTATTTCCTTTTATTAGCGTCAACTCACCATCTTGAATATAAATAATGGGATTTCTGGCGCCAGAAAATTGAACCTTACGTTCTTTTTTATTGATGTTGACCAATGCCATATCCATCCCATCACTTAAATGTGTCTCCTCTTGATGTAGTGACTCCTTTATTCCTTTATGCAATTGATCGAGTATTATACTAGGCACTGTCTGATGTTCATCAAGGACAATTTGATCCAACAATTTCACACCAATCATCGACATAATTGCTCCCGGTACACCGTGTCCTGTACAATCCACTGCGGTTGCAATTAACGATTTATTATGATCATCGGAAGTCACCTCTTTAAACCAATAAAAGTCGCCTGACACAAGGTCTCTAGGATTGAAAAAGATAAAAGAATCATCGGCATATTGTGATAACAAGCTCACTTCTTCCAATACTGCTTTTTGAATATAAGCCGCATAGGTGATACTTTGAGTAATGCTTGTATTCTGAATTTCTAATTGCTCTTTTTGAAATTGAATTTTTTCCTTCTGAGTAGCCAATTTCTTATTCGCCTTTTGTTTATTGATATAACTTCTGTATATCAAAATAGCTATGATCAATAGAAACAGAATAAAGAATGAAAGGATCAACATCCTCACCTGATGTTCTCTTTTTTGAGATTTATTCAGGTATTCCTGTTCTTTCAACTCTAATCTTTGAATATCTTTCTCTTGCTTCAAAGTCAATATCTGTAGCTCTTTCTTTGTGGCTACTTTGGTCAAAGCCACATTTGCAGAATCACTTTCTGCCAATTCGTTTTCTGTTTTAAGTAATTCTTGTTGCGTCTTTACCAGCTGTAATTCTTTATTCTCTTTCTCTAATTGCAATAATTTTTTCTCTAATTCAGATTCCCTAATGCTTTGCTGAATTTTCACTTCTTTTTGCTTAAGAATCAACTCATGAAAAGTTCTGTACAAATCGAAATATTTTTGTGCATTAATGGCATCTCCTGCTTTCTCATATGTTTCTGATAGCATACCATAAATGGCACGTATTCTTTCTGGCTCATTCATTTTCTGAGCAACCGATTCTGCAGACTTCAAATGAATAATTGCATCATTATAATTACCTAATTTATTGTGGGTTAAAGCAACATTGGTTAAAGAAGATAGCAAAGGATCTTTTTGCTTTAAGTCTTTTTGTCTTTGTTCTAGAGTAATCTCAAAATATTCTAGTGCTAAGTTATAATCCCCATAATCAAAACAAATCATTCCGATATTATTATTCAACTTACCGATACCATTATGATTTCCGATTTTGGCATTTAACTTAAGCGATTCATGAAAATATTTTCTCGCATCACTTAAATAAAAGTGTTCCCAATAAATTGTAGCTACTTCATTTAGACTACCTGAAGCCTCTTTATAGAGCTTTCTTTTTAAAAATTTATCTCTTTGAACTAATAAATCAGCTATTAATTTTTGGTATTCTTTGCTTAATGGAATTTTTGGGATGTTCTCACCTAAGCTATCAACGAGACTGTTGAGCTTTTTTCCCTCAAGATTTAAAACTGTTTGAACCGTTTCGTCAGACATTTTAGCTTGTGCCTTCACGAAATGATTAAAAGATTGTAGCAAAATCAAGAGGAGTAGAAAAATAGTTCTCCTCATTATGTTAATTGGGTTGGGTGATTATAATTAGGTCTTAAATTTTTATTCAATGATATAAACTTGATTAGGTCTACATTGGTTCAAGTTTTTTTATTAGTTCTTTTTTTTAGTCTGTTTGATGTTTGATTAGTACAAATACTTTAAAAAATTTCTCCATGAGTAGAAGAAATAAGCTTATCTGTCACTTTAGGCATTCTCTTTAATAAATTGATCATGATCGAGGTAGAATACTCTTCCCCAAATACTTTTTGAATACTTCTTCCAATAAATAATCGTTTACCAAAAGTCTTCTTCCATTCACTTTTATAGTGTTCCACCAATTCATCCCATGACAAATTATCATTCAAATAATCAAGAAGTAAATCTGCTAGCATAACTGAAGATTGCAACGACATACTCATGCCATTACCACAAAGTGGAGCAATTAAACCCGCAGCATCTCCTATCATAGGAATGTTCGATTCAATAAGATTTTTACTCGAAAAATCAATTTTAGCTATACTTACAGGTTTATCCCAAGCTCTATCAAACTCTAAATATTTTCTAAGAAATGGATTTTTGGATAAATAAGCACTTTCCATTTCTTTTAGTGTTCTTACCTTCTTTAGGTTTTGTCCTCTTGATAAGTAACACATACATATTTTATCGTTCTCCACTTTTGATATACCACAATAACCACCTGAATAATTATGTAACTCAATTACATCATTAGGGAAATCCCCTTCTAAGTGATATTTGACACCAACAAAATTTTTCAATCGAGAATTCGATAAGTTCTTCTTCAAGTAATTTCTTTCGAAGAATTTATCGAGTGATGATCGTTTCCCAAAAGCACCTACCACCGTTCTTCCTTTTATATTTCCACTTGTTGTATGAACTTCCCATCCGGTTATTTCTTGATAAACAGCATTTACTTTACAACTTGTACGAACATCAACGCCTTCTTTTAACGCAATTTCATATAGAAGATTATCTAGGAAATATCTAGAAATACCACGTCCCCCTTGAGGCATCGTTTTTTCCAAAACATCTCCATTGTTACTACTGACTCTTAATTTATTTATTTTAGGTAATTGATATTGGTCAGGGTCTACCCCTAAAGAAGTCAAAAAAGGCCAAGCTTCATAACTAATATATTCTCCACACACTCTATGGAAAGGATACGTTTTTTGTTCTAAAAGAACACAACTCATCCCCTTTCGTTGTAATTGAATGCTTAATGATAAGCCGCCTAAACCTCCGCCGATAATTATGACATCTTTCATCCCCCTATGTTCTTAAAAGTTAAAAGCCATCTAAACGCCCAATACCATTTTAATTGATACTGAGAGACATTGGCTTTCTCTAATAATTTTGTAAAATCATTTTTTTTAAAACTTCTTGCTACCGATAATGGCGCATCGTTTTTCACTAAGTAACTGTTAGAAAGTAGTTTTGTTATCCACTTGATACTAAAATAGGCCAAAGGATGTCGGTGTAAATCATTTACTACCCCACCAATTTTTGCATTGTTCTGCATCCAAGAAAACAACTCGATAAGAGAAGTATCATCTAAATGATGACAAAAAAGGCTACTTACTATGATATCAAATTTTTCTTGATCATGAATTAAGTTCCTATAATCTGATTGAATAAATTGAATGGGTAACCCAATACAATTGGTTGTAGAATATTGAATGCAATCTGATTTCAGATCTACCCCCACTAAATCTAGGTTATATTTATTTCCTAATTTTTGATGAATCACTTTTAGGGTATCTCCACCACCCGATCCAATATCAAGTATTCTTACTTTCTGATCCTTATCTATACCTTTTAATAAGTTTTTTATCCCCTTTAACATCACTTGATATCCTCCCAAGTAATGGTTAATGATGTGTAGTTCCTTTAGGTTTTGATATAAGTCTTCTGTAGGAATGTTTGGGGCATCTAACAGTTCTAACTCATACGATCTATTGACAAAAGATACGCTCATTATACTCGATTTAAGGTCATTGCTTCCATGGTTAACCCAGGACCAAAACCTGCAGCGAAAATTGGATTATCTTCGTTTATCTGACTAATCTTCTTCAAGACAAAAAGAATAGAAACGGATGACATATTTCCATTTTCTTTTAATACTTCGAAACTAGGTTGTAAATCTTCCAAATCAATCGATAATGCTTTGGCTATACTCGTTAAAATGCGTTGACCTCCAGGGTGAAAAGCCCATCTAAGTTGATCTCTTTGGATATTTTTATCATTTAAAACATCATCAAGGAGTACTTTTATATCTTGTTCTATTAATCTAGGCACATAAGTACTTAGTTTCATTTGGAAGCCAGTACTTGATAAATCCCATGCCATATCTTTTTTCCCTTGGAAAGACAATCGTGAAGCAAAATCGTCAATTTCAAAAAGGCTATCTGTTCGTTTATCACTTGATAATAAAATAGCAGCTGCACCATCTGCGAATAGTGTATTCGCTAATAAATTATCGTCGTCTGTTTTATTCTGAAAATGTAAGGAGCATAACTCTACATCAACAATAAGCACTTTTGAATTTGGGGTGGATTTACATATTTGATCGGCCAATCGTAAAGCATGAAAAGCCGCATAACAACCCATAAAATTCACAGTAGTTCTTACCGTAGTAAGAGGTAGTTCCAAAAGTTGTATTAAATCAATATCGATTCCTGGGGCAGAAATTCCTGTACAAGAAACTGTTATGATATGTGTTATAGATGAACGGTCTTCATCTACTAAACAGCTATCTGCAGCATTTTTAGCTAATGCTAATCCTTTTTCTTTAAACACATCAATACGTTCTTCTAAAGAAGGTGGAACGTCTGATTTAAAAAATTGAAGAAAATCATCAATGACAGATTTTCGTTTATCTATACCTGATTTGTGGTATATCATGCGCATCAAACGTTCTTCCTTTTCCGTGTTAAACTGATACACTTCATGCATCAATTTTTCTAGTTCTGATTGAGAATAGACATTTTTAGGGGATGCGGTAGTTATTTTATGAATGTAAGTCATGTTTGGACTGTTTGGATCTTATTTCTTGAATATAACTAAAAAATCGATGTATGGTTTTGTAATGCATAAATTATATAACATAAATTCATGCAGATAGCAGAAATATTATTCATCATCATCAGATTCTTGAAGTTTGCATTATTTGCATCTTTCCAAGTCACAAACATCCAATAATTAAACCATAACAACAAAGGAGATAAGCAGCTGATAAAAATCAGGATACTACCATGATATAGTATTTCGAAATAATAGTACAAAAAGGTTGCAGCAGCAGTAAATAAGACAATTGAAAAAATAAAGGTTCCCCTTATACCCAATAAAATACTTATGGTAAAATCACCACTTTCTTGATCCTGTTTGTGCTGATATATTTGTGATAAGGGATAAGCCCCACCGATCATCAAGGAACTTGCTAAAGCAGCCCAAGGAAGATCGGTGTTAAAGAACTTAATATTTGATGCATCCACAGCTTCATAAACCATCCAAAAAGTCCAAAAGCCTTGAAAGACAAAGACCGTTAGAAAACTGATAATTGGATATTTTTTTAGGCGAACGCCTTTATAACTATATAATCGAGACATTAACACATAGGTTGCTACGAGACATGTGAACATCCAATTGATGAATATAATAGATAAAAGCAAGGCAGATATATCAAATATTAATACTACTTGATAAAGTAATTTGGAAGGCAGCGGTGGTTTTTCAAGACCTCCAATACTCTCGGTATCTTTATCTTCGTAGCTATTGTAGCCGTTTGATGCAGGATAAACAAACAAATGAAGTATGACAAAGGAAATGATTGCCTGGGTAACATTTATAACAGGTGTTTGACTTAAACTGAAAATAAATATAGGCATTAAGTAGACTGAGAATGGAATTCTTAATAAAAGTATAGTTTCCTTTAATTCTTTCTTCATAAAGTTTATTTGTTCTTTACATCATTACAGTTTTCACCTACTACTATTAGTTCCCACTATTGTAGTAAGGTTCCAACCTCTATTCTTGGCCAAAGTTTCCATGTTTCGTCTGTAATCATCATCCGAACCACAAACATTAATTAATGGTGTGCTTCTTTTAAATCCGAATTCAGATAAGTTAGAGATTAAATGACAACGGTCAATTAACGAGAATGGTGTTTCCAGCTTTAAGGTATCAATAACAAGCTTTTCACAGCCTTTATTTGCTAGCATCACTGCAGCATCAGTAAAAGCTTCACATAGTTGAGTAAGGTTATACGGTTCTAGAAGTTCTAAATGTAGGTTATTACTCTTTTGATTTAGTAGGTAAGCCATAGATAGTTTAAGTTAATCTTGGTAAGTTATATTTTAGTGTAGCAACGTTTTATAAATTTTATATTAAAGTTTTTAAAAACCAAATTATTTCTACAAAAAAATAAAGGAGACCATTTTGGCCTCCTTTTTGTTATTTCTTTTATCAAAGAAAGTTAAATACGGGTAAAGAACCTTTAAATTCTTTTTTAAGTTAATTTATTAGATATATCAAAAGTACAAGACTAACTACTATTCTCTACTACCCCTTAGGGTGGTTTTTTTTATGTTTCTTAATTTTTAAAATTTATTAGAAAAGATTTCGTTCATTCATTAAATAATCTTAATTTCAATTATTGCTTTTTTATTTTTTTTACGAATCTAAACATATACAAGTTTTGCAAAATGTGTAACTCTTTAAAACTCTATTCTTTGCAAAAATAAACTGAATTCTATCAATAAATTTATGACTTATAAACTCTTTCATTTTTTGAGATTTAAAACAATTGCTGTTGCTCTAATTGTTATTTTATTTGGGTGCGGTCCTGAAGTAGATTTTTCAAATTTAAAAACTGCCCCTATCGAAGATTATCATGTTGGACTTCCTCTAGTAAATGGTAAAATAAACTTCCTTGATTTTCTTACTGAAGATCAAAAAGAAAATATTAAAACTGATGAAGAAGGACATATATACTTTGAATTTACAGATGATATTGAAGTCGCAAACATCGAAGACATTGTAGAGGCTTTCGGAGGTACAAACTCAAACAACTTTTTTAAGGTGAATTTTGATTATAGTTTACCTACAGAAGTCATGTTTCCTCAAGAAGGTATCTCTTTTGAAATTACGGAAGATCCATCTAACTGCGTGAGCGGTAACTGCCTTACGATATCAAATGAAATTGGAGATGTTTCCAAACTTGAATTTGATAAAGGCAATATAGAAGTACTTTTTAAAGGTACAGCAGGTGGATATATCACATTGACGTTATCAGGCACTGGGTTAAATGGTGAAGAAATCGTAACTAATACTACGTATGTTAATTCTCCTAACACATTAGAAACAGCTACTTTACCATTGGAAGGTGTTTGGATCAATAATGAAAAAAGTCCGACCCTTAACATTCAATATTTTAATTCCAATCATCAAGCAGCAAGTGCCTATTACAAGGAAATAAATTTTAGTGATGACAATGAGATTGCTCGATTAGAAATTTTCTTTAAAGATGGAAAATCAGTTGATCCTGTAACTATCCCTGAAGAACAAATTGAATTAAACTATTTAAAAGATATTTTTGATAACGGCACTAAAGTAGTTTTTGGTGATACTCAAATTTCATTTAGCTTTGAAAATCCTATCGGTGCTACTGGTCATATCGATTTAACAAATCAATTAAAAGCAGTGCTGAGAGATAATTCTACATTACCTGTCTATTTTTCATCATCTTTAGATAATACCGAAAAAACACAGATTTTAAATGTAGAGAAAGCAATTGATTTTACTACTCCGTATGTGGTTGAGGAATATATTTATGAGTCCGACGATATTTTAAGTGAACAACCTAAACATGTTTCCTTAACAGGATTGATCCAATATTATGTGGCTCCAGGTGAAAAAGTACAATTTAGTAGAGAAGATCTTATTACTACTCATGTTTATGGTAAAGTCCCTCTTTACGTCGGTTTCAACCAATATGTACATAGAAGTAAGACAAATGCTGAGCTAGATTTTGGCATTGAGGTTTTAGAATTACATAAAGCGATTCTAAGAAGTGAGATGAATAATGAAATTGCGGTTTCAGGTAACCTATCTCTTCTGGTTTACACCGAATCAGATGTTTTCCCAGAAGCTGTAATTCGTATTGACGGAAATGATGATCAAACAAGCATTTTACCTGCAACTACAGATAATGAAGGTAAAAATGCTAGCATCACAAAAAATTACTTAGAAACTAGCTTAACAATTGAGCAAGTATCCGCATTATTAAAATCTTCATCTATAGAGGTTGTTTTTGAAATGACTGCAGATGCGGATCCGTCTACAGACACATTAGAACCTGTAGAAATTAAAGAAAACCAAAGTCTAGAATTGATCTCTGGTTTATACATTAATGCTTCTATCGATACTCCTAACAGCTCAAACTAATCTTATGAAAAAATATTTAATTATCGCCTTTTTATTTTTGGGCTACTCATCTTTTGCCCAGCAGGTAAATACTTTATTTTTCCAAAACGATGTTGCTCAATCACAACAGATAAATCCAGCAAGAAAAATGGATTCAAAATGGGTGGTGAGTATTCCAGTGACTAATATTGGCATGGTTGCTTATAATGAGTTTTCATTTTCTGATATCTATTATGAGCAAAATGGTCAAGGATATATCAATCAAAATGCTTTAAATAACCTGCTTAAACCCAACAACAATACTCAATTAAGTGGTTTAAGTTCTGAAATATTAGGCATCTATCATCAGACAGATAATTTTGGTTTTAGAGTTAGTGTAAACTATGGCTTATGGCAAAGAGTAGTCTATACTGACAATATGTTTGATTTCCTATTAAGAGGACCTGCAGCTCCAGGTGTACTTGGACAGAAACAAGAAATCTCTGCTTTAATTGATGGCATCGGTTATGTATCAGTTAATTTGGGTTCTAACTTTAAAGTGACAGACAAACTTACTTTAGGGGTTACTCTTAAATTCTTATCGGGTACGCATCAATTAAAGGCACAAGCAGAGGGATCATTTATGCAGAAAGACAACACTAGTTACGATACTGAGGTAGATGGTCGTTTGACTTTCTCTGGTTATGGATTAGGAGAATATATAGATGAAGAGAATAATTTTTCTGTCAATGAAATGGATGCCGTTGAATCTTTAGCAGAAGTTAAAAACTATGGTTTTGCTGTTGATATAGGTGCTACCTACGAATTAACTGATAAATGGACGATTGAATCCTCTTTGATTAGTTTAGGTGCTATTCGTTGGGACGATAGAGATCAGATTAAATATGACTCTGATTTGGCAGCTATTAATTTTAAAGGTATCGACATCAATGATATTATGGGTGGAAATGAGGTAACTAGTCCTATCCCAAGTTTAGATACATTACAGTTTAATAATTTTGAAGGTGAGGAAAAAACGGATGTAACCGTTATGCCTTGGACGTTCAACTTAGGTACTTCATTCAAGTTTACAAAAAGCACTACATTTGGTGCCCTCTATTCTCAAACAGTTTTTGATAAAACAGTCTTCCCTTCATTTACGCTTCATGCACAACAAAAATTAGGTAGATCTTTTGGTATTGGTCTTAGTTATTCTGCTGACAAACAAAGTTTAACTAATTTTGGAGGAATGGTATCCGTTGGATTCCCTGGTTTCCAAATGTATTTTATTACCGACAATCTATTAAGTGCAGCAGTTAATTGGGAAAAATCAGCTACTGCAAACTTACGATTTGGTATGAATTTAAAATTCGGAAGATCTAAGAAAATATAATTATGTAATGAAGGCTGTTTCTATGGATAGAAACAGCCTTTGAAACATCTAAGTAAATATCTAGAAACTAGGTTTTTTACTTCATTTAGTAATCATTATCAATTTATCAAAACATCATTTATCTTTTGCTTTGTCCTATAAAGCAAAGCAAGTAATACTTGCTGTATTCGTACGGTAAAGAATCAACTTAATTTTTTCGAGTAATAAGTGGCACATTTGTAAATGTGCCACATTTTATTTTTTGGGTCGTGATTCTCAATTTATCATCTCTTACACATTAATTAACGGCCTTGCATTGAATTCGATTTCAGAATTAATTCCAGTATATTCCGAATTAAGACCATTATATATCACGTTTATTATCAATACTTTAAACAATACCTATAAACAATTATATATATAACCGAATCAAGTTATAAAGAAGATATTTTTTTATAAAAATAAGCTGAGTAATCATTTATTTTTATAAATTATAATACCAATTAGATACGCAATTTTATAGCTATGAAATTTGACCTTTATTATAGATCAGAATTCCATCAGGTCGAATGGTGTGAAGAAGAAGAAATAATAAAAAACATATGGTTTACCCCTATTGAATTAGACGAGGAAGTCTATAAAAAAGAAGTTTTAAGAAGCATGGAAGCCACTAAAACTTTAGAACCTTCAAAAATTTTAGTGGATACCACGGATGCTTTATTTAATATATTACCAGACACTCAAGAATGGGTAAATCATCATTTTCAAAAAGTGTTAGAGAAAATTCAAGTCACCCATATGGCTTGGTTAGTTTCTGCGGATTTATTTGCACAAGTTAGTTACGATCAAACCATGGATGAATCGAATGAAATCTATGGGTACGAAATCATGTATTTTGAAGATTATAATGAGGCTATTGAATGGTTGAGTAAGACGTCTACTAATCTTTAAAACGTCTTACATTCGTTGTATAAAACGGATACCTCTCTGTTATCGTCTCTGCATTGTTATTTATCTTATACCAACCTTTTAAACTAGGTGAATTCGTATTTTTAATGATATGAATGGATTGTGCTGGTGTATATCCTTCAGCTATCAAGTAAATTGATTCTCCCCTATCATTTTTTGCTTGATCAACTATAATAACAACATGTCCCGGACTACCTGGAGTCACAATTAGATCTCCTATTTTTATTTCTTGATTTGTAGTCACTTTATCCATTTCTTTATTTACAGAAATACTACCGGCATAAATATATACCCAATTAAGATAATTCTTAAAGTTTTTATAAGAGTCATCAAAAGTAGCTTTTTTAACGAAGCTTACTTTATTGCCGTTAACAACAGGTCGCATTCCTTTTTTGTGATCATTCCATTTATATAAATGTCCACTGGTAAAATGAAAATTAATTTTATCAAATTCTTTTTCCTTCCAAAGGTACTCTGCTCTTAGCCTAATTGCAGCATCAGCACATTGTTGTAGATCTTTTGAACCTACGGAAACATCAATAACACCCATATGAGCATTTTGATTTGGGATGGGTTGTCCTGTAAAATCTAAAATAGGAGCTCCTTTTTCTTTTAATGGTAAGTGGCGAAGATAAGAGGCGAATGTATTCGATTTCAATACTACTCTTTTATAACCTTCAGGTGTATCAAAACGAGTTTGGATACTTTCTTCAGTTCTATTTTGTGCAATTGTCTGACATCCTAAAAATAAGAGTAATAAAACGGATAAACAGCTAAAGCATTTGGACATAAGTTATTTTGAGTTTTAATTGTTTTAGAATAGGTAATCTATTTCTAGATATTAAATCCATTTTTCAGTGAACCTATTACAAAATAATGCACTCTTTATGCCAAGAAAATTTTATTTAGTTTTTTTAATAAGAATATCAGAAAGAATAATAGAGGTTCCGCCACTTGTGGAATTGATAGATAATTGTCCTCCTATCTCTTTAGTTCGGTATTTAATATTTTTAATCCCTACACCATCTGAAGATTTGTTATCTTTAAAACCAATCCCATTATCACTATAATGAATATACAGTTTATTCTTTTCACTATCTGTTACATAACCTATAATAATAAGACTAGCCTGACTGTGTTTTTTGGCGTTATGAAGTAGTTCTTGGGTAATTCTATAAATATGGTTGATTTGTTTACTTGAGATATCATCAAATCCTTTACCTTCAAAATTCACAAAGCAATTCATTTCATCGGAATGAAAATTTTCGAATAAATTTAAAAATAAGGTTTCGTTACTCACTTCATTTTTCTGTACACTTAGTAAACCCATTTTAAGTTCTTCTACATCTTTTGCCGTTCGCTTAAGAATATCCTTTACTTCCACTTTGCTTAAATTATTCACCTTGTTTATCAAGGAAAGATTTCCTCCGACAAAATCGTGTAACTCCCTTCCTATTCTTATTCTTTCTTTTTCTTGTCCACTTAGAATAGCATTAGAGTATGCTTGCATCAACTGTTTCTGTTCTATTTCTAGTTTTGACCTTTTATTATAGATTTTTATGGTATAAAAAAGAAGAGCCAAAAAGCAGCTTATTGTATTTGTTATAGCTAAAAGGTAATATAAAGAACGCTGAGAAAATGGTGAAGAAGTGATCTCAAAAATGGAGAATAGTTGAAATCCAATCAATAATATATTCATGATATTGATAAAGAAAACTATCTTACCTATCTCTGTTTTCTTTGACAATGCCTTATAATTTAGGAATAACACCATGCCAAGATTTAATATATAACTTAAACCTAACATCACTAAGAAAATAAATGTAGTCGTTTGATTAAAAATATTAGAACACAATACACACATAGCCACAGAAAAGAAAATCAGAGATATTACGGACGATAGTAACAAATTATTGGGTAAGGGATTTTCATTTTCAACGACTTTGTAGAAAAATATAATATAGGAAGTGATAAAAAATTGAAGACAGGTAAATTGAAATACTCTAATTAAAATCTCACTAGAAATATCAAAATATGACAATATGTACCCTAATTCTATTTCTACCAAGAGGAATGAAAATAAAAGATTAATAATAAAATAATAGATAATTTTATATCGAGTGATAAAACTTAAAAGGATGGCTAGAGCTAAAAATGAAAGAATTATGATTCTCGAAAATATTCTAAAGGAAAACTCTTTTTGTTCTTGATAATCTACACTTTCTTTTGGCAAAAAATCAAATATTGAACTTGATGGAAAACCCTTAGAAAATACTTGTATAAACAGTGTTTTATTCTCTCCTTTTTCTAGTGTTAAAACATTATTCGAACCCTTTGATATTTCATATTTAGTATTCTCATTTAAATGAAGAAAATAAGATTTTATTTTATTGCTTTTATCGGTTATCTCAAAGAGGTTTAGCTTATTAAACAATACATTATCAAAATATAGACAAGCTGTACCTTCCCATTCTGAGTAAATCTCTAATTTATACCAAACAGGGATATCGTATCCATTATGGTTAATTTGTTTCTTAGATTTCTTCCAATACAGTGAATCCTTTAAGTTGATTATCTCATCAATACCATAAATGAAATTTTTATCCAAGCGGTAAAATTGATACTTCACGGAGTTATCAAAGTCCATCTCGTTAAATGGTAATACAAATAATAATATTCCAAATAATAATTTATTCATTTTGGATTTCTTTAAAAGATCGTATTATCTGTCGACGATGCCTCATCTTCTATATTGCTTAATAGAATTTTAGAGACATTTAAAAAATAATTGTGACTATGATTTTCAACTATATAGTGTGTATTGATAGCAATCAATCTAAATTTAATGTATTCAATCAACTCATCAAATAAGTTATTCGTAGGCTTTTCTTTACTTGTCCATTCAATAGAAAAATTACCATAAACACCATCCATATTAAAATTTAAGAAAAATTTTCCCTCACATTTATTTTCTTCTAAAGTGTTTAAAATATCTTGAAGTAATCTGTAAATGTGTTGTTGAACTTTAACATCCACATATTCCCAATTTGTAATATTGAAAAAACATTGCAATTCATCTGAATTATATTTAGAGATCAAATCTAAAATTACATCATCAAATTCATCTGTTTCGAATGTGGGTAATAATAATTGATGACTCAAAGATCTTACTTGCTCAATTGTTTCATTTAAAGCAAGAGCATCAATTTCATCCATACTCTTTTGGGATAAAAGGTTTAAATTATCTCCAATATTTTCAGACAGCTTCTGACTTATTTTCTTCCTTTCATTTAATTCTCCTTCTAAAAGTGCGGTGTTCGAACTCTCTTTTATCTGATATATAGTATTTTGCAATGCATTTCTTTGTTTTTCATCGGAATAGAATTTTATCAGAATTAATCCTAAGAAAAACAAAATTTGGTTTGTAGTCACGATATACACCAATAAGTTACTCATCCAAAATCGTTGTATAACCCCTAATGAAGATCCTGTAACGATAATAGCTAATGATACAAACAAGAAAAACTGTACTATACTGATCAGCACATTCCTTATTGTAGGATGTTTATATGCATTATAAATACAAATTGATATGGAAATCAAGAATATAGATTGACCAATAAATACATTATAAACAAATAGGTAGTTGTTTAAAAATCTATTACTCGGTCCTACAAAAAATAGAATAATAATAGAAACTGCATCTATTGCCACAATAGAGTAAAGAATTCTATTGATAATTTTTGTATTCCACTTTAATGGAAAAAGTTCTAAGACTAATAATAAGGTGAAAACACAATATACAATGGTTCCAATAAACCTACCCATATATAAAATATTTTCACTTTCAGTAAGATGAAAAATCAAAAGAGTTTCCGACTCTACAAAGCTGACAATGCCTATAACGATTAAGCAATTGTATAGAAATAATTTTTTCTTTAGTACAACAAATAGAAGAAAGGATAATATGAATAAAAAGGTCAGAATTGCCTTTAATATATTGACATAAATGCCTGATATAGTGAATCTATCCTTCAAGTACTCCTTCTCGTAAATAAAGAAATTAGTATTTGATACATTCGCATCATTATCAATTAGAATATAAAGAGTCGAATTACCTTTTGGGAGAGGTAAATTGAAACCTGTAAAATCACTATTATCAGCAAGAACTTGATTACTAAGTCTAGTCCCTAATTCATAATTATATAAACTATCTTTAGATTCAATAAATACTTTTAGGTATCGAATAACCCCAAAGCTAATATTGAATATATACTCCTTATCCCCCTCATTATTAAACTGGGTGATGATCAGTTTATCTTTATGATCAGGACCTAAAAATGAATTTTCTTCTAATTTTCCAGAAAAAGATTTTATATCATTAAGCGTTAATTGTTCAGGAATTATATCGTCACTAAGGTCGTACATTTTGATATAATCTGATATCTCTAATTGTTTATCTATATCTGAACTAGTAAGCTTTTGCCCATTCGTTATATGAGCTGTAAGAAAAAGTAGAAGTAGTATTTTTATAGTTTGTAAATATTTCATCAAATAAGAGAAATTTAAATCAAAAGGTTTTCTACGGCATATTTTATAAGATCAGCTTTTGAATCAATTTGTAGTTTTGCTCTAATATTTTTGGTATGTGTTTTTACTGTTTCATGACTAATAAAAAGAATTTCTGATATTGTTTTCATGCTTTTGCCTTCTGCCACTAGTCGTATAATTTGTTCTTCTCTAGGCGATACAACAGTCTTTTCAATAGTCTGAACGCTCATCACTCCATTCAATTTTGAGGTAAAATATTGCCCTCCATTGGTAATTGTAGTAATTGCTTCAGTAAAAGTAGACATATCATCATCTTTAAGAATATAGCCATCGATATTTAATCTATTGGCTTTTCTTAAAATTGATGGTTTAGAATGCATGGAAACAATTAAATACTTCGTATCAACTGTCTTTTCTTTCGCTCTCTCAATAAACTCAAAGCCTTTCATTTCAGGCATATCCATATCTACCAATATTATTTGATATTCATTAAGGTCGTATTTTTCAAGAGTTTCTTTTGGATCAAAACAAACGTCAACATCAGCATTCAAGAGATTTTTTAATATTTGTTCAATCCCAGTACAAAAAAGAACATGATCGTCGACAATTAGTATTTTTAGTTTTTCCATAGCAATTCAATTTCTCAAATATATTAAATGAATGCTTTCAAGAACATCACTATTTTGGGTGATTTTAATGCAATTCGTACCTTTGTCCACTCATCAAAAAAAAGAACGTGGCATTTCCATATCATCAAACCAATCTTCCGGTAAAAGATATTATACCTGAAGTTCATCAAGTTTTAGAAAATCAAAATACGCTTATTTTAAAAGCACCTCCGGGCGCAGGTAAAAGTACTTTATTGCCCCTTGCTTTATTGGGACAAAAGTGGCTCGGAGATCAGAAAATCTTAATGCTTGAACCAAGACGTTTAGCAGCAAAATCAATTGCTGAAAGAATGTCTGACATGTTGGGTGAAAAAGTTGGAAATACGGTTGGCTATAGAGTCCGATTCGATACTAAAATATCTGATAAGACAAAGATAGAAGTGGTTACTGAGGGTATTCTGACTAGAATGATTCATCATGACAACACTTTAGAAGATGTTGGAATCATTATTTTTGATGAATTCCATGAACGCAGTATTCATGCTGATGTAGCCATGGCGCTTTCTAGAGAAATACAGAAGGTGATTAGAGAAGATCTAAGGATTTTGGTCATGTCAGCCACAATGGATATGCCACAATTGTCACTAATGCTCGATCAGGCTCCGATAATAGAAAGTAAAGGAAAAATGTATCCTGTAGACATTAACTATGTTGGTGATATTGATCGTTATCTCATCCCTGAACTTACTGCAAAAACGGTTATTGATGCAGCAAAAAAACATGATGGAGATATTCTTTGTTTTTTACCTGGCCAAGGCGAAATCAGAAAATGTGAGGAGATCTTAAGGGGTGCACTTCGTGAGTTTTCTATTCACCCGCTTTATGGTCAATTACCATTTCATGTTCAGCAAAAGGCAATTTTTCCACATCCTCAAGGGAAAAGAAAAGTAGTTTTGGCTACTAACATTGCAGAAACCAGTTTAACCATCGAAGGAGTGAAAATTGTAGTCGATTCTGGCTTTACAAGAACTCAAGTTTTTGATGCCAACTCAGGGCTTTCAAAATTAACTACTGAACAAATTTCTGAAGATGCCGCAGATCAAAGAAGTGGTCGTGCTGGACGTCTTTCAGAGGGTGTTTGTTATCGACTTTGGAGCTTATCTACTCATCAAAAGTTAGATAAAGAACGTACTCCTGAAATAGAAAAAGCTGATTTAACATCACTGGCCTTAGATATGGCGGAATGGGGCATTACTTCACCTACTTCATTAGAATGGGTTACTCCTCCTCCAAACGGTCATTTTCTACAAGCCATGGACACCTTGGAACAATTAGAGGCTTTTGAAGATGGACTATTAACCGATCATGGTAAGGAGATACACAAATTACCTTGTCACCCAAGGATTGCGCATATGTTATTGTATGCTGAAGAGGAAGATCTTCTTGCTTTAGCTTGTGATTTAGCAGCTATTTTAGAAGAAAGAGATCCTCTTCCTAATAACTCTGGAATTGACATTAATTTGAGAATAGAAGCCTTAAGACGATTTAGAACTGATAGCGGAA
Organism: Flammeovirga yaeyamensis; assembly: GCF_018736045.1. Lineage (NCBI taxonomy): Bacteria > Pseudomonadati > Bacteroidota > Cytophagia > Cytophagales > Flammeovirgaceae > Flammeovirga > Flammeovirga yaeyamensis. The sequence goes on from NZ_CP076133.1 coordinate 1,912,980, forward strand.
AGAACAAACGCTTTAGGAATATAGAAAAAGTAGCCAATCAATACCGCAGGCTATTTGATATTGATGCTGACAACTCAGGTGTGGATGATTTTGAAACAGGTGTTTTATTGGCTCATGCCTACCCAGAAAGAATTGCTTGTTCTAAACCTGGAAATAATGCACAATTCCAACTTGCGAATGGTAAAATTGCCATGGCGGGTCATAAAGACGATTTAGCCTACGAGCAATGGTTGGCAGTGGCACATATTGACGCCCGTGAGGGTATGGGAAAAATCTTTATGGCATCTCCTTTAGATCCAAAGGATTTAGCCACTATGGTTAAAGAAAAAGAAATGATCGAATGGGATACTGATGATGGAGGACTTATTGCCACAAAAGACTTACGCATTGGTAGCATAGTGCTTAAAAGTACGCCTATCCAATCCATTTCTGAGGAAGCCAAATTAAATGCAATTACTGATGCCATAAAAAAAGAAGGCCGTCAGCTTCTAGATTTCAATGAGGAAGTCACTCAATGGCAAGCCAGGATTGCTAGTTTAAGAAAATGGAATCCTAAAGAGGAGTGGCCCGACTGTTCTACCCCACACCTATTGTTAAACAACAAACAATGGATCACCCCTTACTTAAAAGACGTAAAAAAACCTCAAGATTTAAAGAAATTAAAGCTGATTGATATTCTACATCATAGTTTAGAGTGGGATAAACAAGAAGCATTAAATACACTTGCTCCAATAAAAATAAAAGTCCCAAGTGGTAGTCAGATAAAACTTAAATATTCTGATAATGGAGCACCTCCTATTTTGGCCGTACGCTTACAAGAATGTTTTGGTTTAGCAGAAACACCTTCTGTAAACAACTGTAAACAAAATGTTTTGATGCATTTATTGTCTCCAGGGTTTAAACCGGTACAGATTACATCTGACTTAAAAAGCTTCTGGGACAACACCTATTTTGAGGTAAAAAAGGAACTGAAAAGAAGATATCCTAAGCATGCGTGGCCAGAAAAACCATGGGAAGAAGAAGCCGTAAGAGGAGTTAAAAGAAAATAACACGTAATTAATACACTTTTAACACAATTTACAAAGCATACATTGATAAATAGGGTGAAATTAGTTAGTTTTACATTAAACAAATAACAACTAATTATGGATTCATTTAGAAAATATTTCGTAGGTGCTATTATTGGAGTTTTTCCATTTGTCGCATTATTTTATCACGTTTTTGTAAGTCTTCAAGTGTATAAAATTGAAGGTGCCTTACTAGGATTCATTGCACTTATTACACCTGTTATAAGTGATGCCGTATGGTTAGTGTACAGTATCTTAACACAAGGGGTGCATTTATATCACATCTTAGGTGTTATCGGAGTCTTCTTTGGATATTTATGGTTAAAACATGGTAGGAATAGAAAAATAAATTCAACTTCCTAAGATATTTAAAGGTAATCCATTATGAACTTTTGAAGTTCTTCTTGTTCATAAGGTTTAGGAATGCAGGCATCCATACCTGCTGCTAAATACTTTTCAATTAAATCACCATCAACATTCGCAGTGATAGCAATAATAGGGGTAGATAAATTTAATTTATTTCGAATAATTTTAGTGGCTTCTACCCCATCCATTACGGGCATTTGAATATCCATTAAAATCATATCAAATTCTTTCTTTTTGCACAATTCTGTAGCTATTAATCCATTTTCTGCCTCAGTAATATCCATCTTCCAGTTTTCAAGTATACCTTTCAACAATAAAATATTAAAGGGATTATCTTCTACCATGAGGACTCTCATTCCAGTCCAATCTCCATTTTTGAGCCTAATTTTTCGATCATCATTATTTTGAGAAACAAGATGACTCTTAATTACCTTTTCGAGGTCTTCCAAATCAAATGGTTTAGAAACACAATCGTTCATGCCAGAGGCCTTATACAACTTTTGGTCTTCTATAGAACTATTGGCTGTTAATGCAATAATTGGGAGTGTTTTATGTAATTCTTCCCTTAATATTTTGGTAGCTTCCACCCCATCCATTACGGGCATTTGAATATCCATTAAGATAATATCAAAATCTTGTTCTATAGCCAATTCAATAGCTTCTTCTCCATGTTCAGCAGTAACTATCTCAAGGCCCCAACCTTCCAAGATGTTGACCACTAACATTTTGTTAAACATGTTATCTTCTACAACCAATACTTTTTTCCCTTTCCAGGAATCAGAAGGTCGATGTAATTCTTTGTTTTTCGGTTTTAAGAAAAATACGTCCTTAATTACTTTTTTTAACTGTCCTACTTTAAAAGGTTTAGGAATACATCCATTCATTCCTACCTCTAAGAACTCTTCTTCATAATCAGGCGTTAAATGAGCAGAAAATGCAATGATTGGTACTTTTTTAGAATATTGATCTCTAATAATTTTGGTAGTTTCTACTCCATCCATCTTAGGCATTTGAATATCCATTAAGATTAAATCAAAATTATTATTCTCTTTAATAGAATCTATTGCTTCAAAACCATCATTGGCTGATGTTACATTTAGTCCCCACCTATTTAAAATATTACTTACCAATAGCTGATTATATTCATTATCCTCAACTAATAATACATTTTTTCCTTTCCATAATGTATGATCAACCCCATGTTCATCTTTGATTTCTTTTTGGTTGAATATTTTTGATAATTCTATAAATAAATCTTCTTGCTGGAAAGGTTTGGTTACCGTAGTATCCATTCCTACTTCTTTGTAGTATTCTAAATCCGATTTCATTGCATTGGCTGTTAATGCAATAATTGGTGTACCTATTTGTAATTTATTTCTGATGTATTCAGTTGTTTCAATACCATCCATTTCAGGCATTTGAATATCCATCAAAATCACATCATAGGACTTATCTTTAAGTACTTCAATGGCTAGTTTTCCATTATCTGAAATATCAACATTTAGATTCCATTGTTTCAGAATATTATCAGCTAATAACTGATTGAATTGATTATCTTCCACTAATAAGACATGAAAATCAGACCAATCCACATCATCTTGTGAAAGGGCTAAATCATCCTTATCATTTACAATAGCACATTTCTCGAATGGTATTTCTACTTTAAATGTGGTTCCTACTCCAACTTCACTTTCTAAAGATATTTTACCGCCCATTAGTTCAATCAAACTCTTACTTATGGTAAGACCAAGACCGGTTCCTCCAAATTTTCTGGTTACTGATGCATCTGCTTGTGAAAATCCTTCAAAAATCTTATCGTGTTTTTCTTTTGGAATTCCTTCCCCGGTATCAATTACTTTGAATATGACATTTTGGGTTTCACCCTCAGAATTGATATCATCGTATGAAATATCTAAAGTGACCTCTCCATGATTGGTAAACTTAATGGCATTACTCACCAAATTAGTAAGTACCTGATTTAAACGATATGGATCTCCTATTAATGTAGGATGTAATTTTTCGTCCCAATTGTGGTTTAAAAGTATATTTTTTTCTGTTGCTCTAATCTCCAGTGATTTCACAAATGAATTGATTCTATCCTTTAGATCAAATTCTATATGTTCAATTTCTAATTTTTCTGATTCAATTTTAGAAATGTCTAAAACATCATTTATGACAACCAATAAGTTTTCTGCCGATGTTTTAATGGCATGTATAAATTCGGATTGTTTGGGTAATAATGGGGTTTTAGTAAGTAAATTAGATAAACCGATGATGGCATTCATTGGAGTCCTTAATTCATGTGAGGTATTAGCTATAAATCTTTCTTTAACTCTAGAAGATTCAATTGCTTTTTCTCTTGCTTTCGATAAAGCATCTTCCATTTCTTTTCGAAGAGAGATGTCTACACCAACTGAAGAGTAACCTATAATTTTATCATTTTCGTCTTTAATTGAGATAAAAGTGGAGTACAACCAAATCACTTTACCCGATTTGGAATTTATACTAAACTCATAAATATCTTTGTCCTTTGAATGAAATGCTTGTTCATGAAATTGCTCGGCAATATCATCATGTAAATCTTCTGTGATTAACTCAAAAAATTCCTTTCCAAGTAATTCTTCTTCAGTGTAACCTGTAAGTTCAATAGCAGAGGGGTTTACATAAAGAAGGCATCCTTCTACATCAGTTCTAATTATTACTTCAGAGGCATTTTCAACTAGTCCTCTATATAAAACTTCTTTTTCTTCAACTTTTGTTTTTTGCTTTTTTAATCTATCCGTCAATTCCTTCAATTCTGACAGATTGATTTCATTCATTTTCAATAACTGAACAGCATCGGGTGTAGGGTCATTTAGAGCGAAATCACTTAGTGCTAGTTTATGTTCAACTAACTCATCTGTACTTTTCATCCAAGGAGAACCCAAGAACAATATTTTTTTTTCTGTTTCTAGTAAAATTATTTGTCCCCTAAGAATTAGTTTTCGTTCTGCATTTTGAAAAACGAAGACCTTTGTTAACTGACTTTTTAACTCATCATAGGTAAAATCAACAGTCCAAGGTCTAACTAATTTTAAGTGGTCGTGAAAAGGTTGATCTATGATATTAGGAAAAAGTTTTAAAAAACTTTTTCCTACAGATTCAAATTTAAAATTTTTATCTAAAATAAAATAAAACGGATAAAGCAGATTAAAGTCTACCTCAGTATTTGAAATACTTATTTTCATACTACCACGCTACTGTAAATTCATCATGTCTGAGCCCATCAACTCTACCTGTTAGAAACTCTACTTCTACTTCAGTATCAAATGCTTCTCCAAGACCAAGTAATAACCCATGGACGAAGTCAGTTAGACCTTCTCTAACAGAAAAATATTTTACTTTGAGTTTTTTCTCTTCCAATACTTCTATATCAAACTCAGGTGGTTGAATGTTAGGGTACAATAACATCACCCTACTATGAAAATTTGGTAGATTAACAAAAAAGTCTTTTAGGTTATTTCCTCCGGTATCCATTAAGGAACCATAATGTTTTTTTGCAGTAGTCAGTACCCAATATTTTCCAAAGGCTACTAAGACATCTGATAAAGGTAATTCTAATACCTCTGAAGCCGCGATTGCTAAATCAAATGTGATTTTATCGTCGTATATCTCATTTCCAGCAAATAGTTCGATGTCAACACCACTTTTTTTAAGAATAGCTTCCCACTTTTCTTCTCCAAAATTTTCTGTAACTAGTCCTTGGATAGCCTTATTTACAATTCCGTACATTTTTGAGTAATTAAGTAATTAATATCTATTATAGAAATTACTACTCATAGGTATCAAATCAAATATTGACTTCAAAATTTCAATAATAATCCTAATATCATACAATTAAAGCAATTGATGCTCTTTAATATAGTCAACTAAAATATCAGACATTTCTTTATGCATCTGGATATCGGGGTGAGCATTTGAAGCTAAATAAGGAAAATCCAAGCGATATATACGCTCATCTTTTATTTCAGATACTGCCTGATCTACAATACTTTTATAATTATATTCCTCTTTTACAATATCCATACAACCCAACACACATATTATTGATGCATTAGGATGACTTTTCCTTATGTTCAAAATAAAATTTTGATAAGCTTTAACAACATCCTGATCTGTAACTTGCTGTCTACCAAACCATTTTAATGATTGTTCGAGATCTGGATAGTTTCTTAACCAAGCATCGTTTTGTAATAAGTTAATCACAACCAAATTAGTTTTATCCTTGTTGAAATCCCATTTGGTAGTGGCATCTTTAGGGTTCACTCTATTGTATATCTGAGGCATAATATAATCTCCCCAACTGGCCATCACTCCAATTCCACTTCTTGCGATCACAAATTGTTCCGCAGAAAGTCTTCTCGATGTTAAAGATGAATAAGCATAATAATTATTGGTGTAAAGTGGGTTGTCATTTCCAGTGGTATCTTTATTAGCATAACCCACAGTAATTGAATTTCCATAATAAGTAATCACTTTCTGTTTACGATAACCTTCAAGTAAATCACCATTTAATTCTGCTAGTGTAATTTTGGTAGTTCCCTTAGAAAAATCATTTAATCGGTGTAGTGTTATGGTCGCCTCTTCTACTTTAGAACTTTTCCATACAGTATATGTAGTATCTTTATCAACTATAAACTGATGATCTTCAATGCCATTGACAAGAACTAGATATTCACTTTCTCCTACATCATCTGACATTTGAAGTTTTAGAGACTCCCCTTTTATATTAAAAGTGATGCTTGTTCCTGGCCAATATACTTCTATGGCATCTTCCACATAATTACAACGCCCCTCTATCACTGCTAGATCAATCCAATTCATACTATTTGAGTTACAAGAAAAAAATAAAATGGAAGTAATTTTAATTATCAAAAACATTTCTAAGAATCTCTTCAGCCTGTTCCTTTTGCTCTTCTGAAAAAGAAAATTCTCCTTTAAGTAAATCTTGGTGTATTTTTTTAAGGTCTTCGAAATTAGCATTTGGTATATATTTAGGAATCTTATAAATACGTTGGTCTTTTTTATCGAAAGGACAAGCAACTTTTGATGAAAATAAATAGGGTATCAATATTTTTGAGCAACTAAAGATAATCTTTTCTGGATGATCAGTATTAAAATATTGTTGCAATCTCTCATTAATATGTTCAAAAAAATTGAGGGTATTTGCCAATCTTAACCTCGACCCTGCCTTAGACTTCCCTCTGGTTTTTAAATATTTAATCTGACTTTTGCCTTGCTTTTTTCTTACTGCATACGTTGCAAATGTTTTATGATCAACCAACTGATTATTTTTAACTAGCCCTACTGAAGCATTCTCTGTTTGAATTATACAAAGCACATAACTTACAGTCCTTTCATTCAATTCTTGATTCAAGTTAAAAGGAAGGCGAAAATGAAAAATCGGGGTTTCGGTTTCATCATAAAAGGTAATGCTATGTGAATGTTCATCAAATTGTTTTTGATAATTATCTAACTGATTAAATAATGCTTGAATCTTATTACTAGGTATTATACGATATATCATTTCCTCACTTTCACTTGAAAAATTATGAGCTCAAAAATAAAAAAGATGTAGAGGTTTTAATAAAGAACTTCAAAAAATCAACAATTGATTAGAATTTTAGCTTCAAAAAGCATCAGAATTTTAAATATTATTGTTTTTGTGAAAATAACAGAACATTCAATACATGGAATGTAACCTTTATTTTTGTAATAAATCAATTATAAGAATTGTACTTTAAGAAGATGTTACAAAAAAACATCACGCATTTCGTTGTTTTTAGACCAATTTAAGAAGAATATTACTTTTAAGAATTATAATTATTCCAATAGCGTTATAGAGGTGTATTTAACGAAAAACCTTATCATGAAAAACTTATACTTCCCAGCTATATTAACCCTATTATTCTCATTTGAAGTTTTCGCTTTTGATACTGAATGGTATAATAAATACATCAGTATTATTGATGTTGAATTGGATGATACTCAAACAAAAGACCTCTTAACAGAATGGGTAGGAATCTATGAAGACAACAGTACCATCTACTTATATAATTTATCAACCGAACAATTTTTCTGTTCTTTCGAGAATGGGATTCGATCTGCCACAATTAAAGAAGTGACCAAAACATCTGGTATTGTAAATGTTCGACTAGTTGTGAATGATAACGCTTTAATTTATGTCACTTTTAATAGGGCAAATGGAAAGGTAATTACTTGTAAAGCAGAACATATATAAAAAATTGATATGGGGAGAAACTAAATAGATAGCTTCAAAATTAGGTATTGGTACATATTCTTTACAGATATAATTCTGTAAAAGAATATGTACTAATTTTTTTTAGAAAGTATACCCTACCCCAAATTTCAAGTTCCTTCCCATATTAGGAATGTTATTCCAAGCAAAAGGATCGATATAATAGGCATCAAAAATATTTTCAGCTTTTGCTGATAAATTCAATGTTCCTTTTCTTAGAGAAATACCATAATCCAAACTCAGATCAAAAAGGTGATAAGCAGATGTTTTCTGTTCACCCAATACATCTGCTGGAGTACTCATTCCATCACAATAGGTATAGTTTAACCCTACTTGTAATTTTTTGATATTTATAGCAACTCTTTGATCTACCATTAACGGACTCATATATGGAGTTGGTGTATGCAAGGCATCAATAAAGCCATTGTCCATTCTAAAATTGATTTGATAATACAACCAATTACTGATTTCCTTACCCATCAACATACTCAAATGAGAGGTATTCGCTTTTCCAACATTTTCATATTTTTTCACCCCCAATGCTCCTGGCGTACTTGCGTTTAAATCTTCCTGAATAACACCTACTATGTAGTCATCCAAAAATACTTTACGTGCATTAAATGCGAATTTCCAACCGTTCTTTTCATAACCAATGTTGAAATTAAACTCAAAGGCTTTTTCAGTTTCAATATCTGGATTACCTACATAATCAAATCGATCTCTAGCATTAAATAAGTAATACCCATACATCTCGGATGCTGTAGGTGCTCTATGTGTAAATGCTATTCCGAAATTTGATGACCATGCATCGTTTAACTGATAAAGGAAAGATGAAGAAAAATTACCTGTAATGTGGTGCTTTCCATCTTCTATATAAGTATTAAGCGTTTCAAATTGCTTGCGAGCGAAATCATTAGTGAGCTCCGTATAATTGTATTCTGCTCGTAGGTTATTCGTCCAGGTTAAACGAGGATCTAATTCCCATTCATCTAACAAGAATAATGATGCATTATTCCTTTGAATATCTCCCCAAGTCATTAAATACATATCGGGACCACCAATAGGTGAATACATTCGCATATCTGCAAAAAGGTGGTTAGAAAAACCTTCCACACGGATTTCTTGATGATGCAATTCTGTATTTCTATCGGCTTGAAACCATGCTCCAAAAGTGGTACTTCTACCCGGCATATCCATGTGCATCGCCACATTTTCACGCTTGGTATCATCCATAATATGCTCGACAGAATTGACATACACTTTAGCTTGTAAAAGCTCAAAAGTTCTATCACTTACATGGTTTTTATAGCCGATGTTTCCCATATAGGCTGTAGCAGAACTCACGTCCATTGGAAGAGCAGGATAACCGATATCTCTTCCTTCATCAAACATAAAAAGCCCTTTAAATTCATGTTGATGATTGGGCTTGAATACAGTCGTTAGGGTATGATTTTGTTTCTGAAATTGAGTATACGGAACTTCTTGACCATGTCCATCTCTATAAATACCATGCTTTCTTAAAGCACCAGAATATCTGAAACCAAACTTTTCTGAAGATTGCTCTACAAACAAGTTACCGTCATAACCGTTCGTGTTGCTACTGTAGAAACTTTGTATACCAGCATGAGTTCCTTGATTTAATTCTGGGTATTTCATCTCAGCTTGTAAAGTACCTCCAAGAGATGTACCAAAACGTTGAGCATCTCCAGCCTTCGCAACTCTAAAAGTCGATAAATTGATGGGTTCCAAATAAGATGTTGCAGGATCCATTTTATCTGTACATGCATAAAAAACACGCATACCATCTACAGACACGGTAATCTGACCATCAGAAAAGCCATCGATAATGGGTTCCCAAGCAAAACCACCTCTTTTGACTACATTCAAATCGGTTTGCTGATTCATTAACTGATCTATCGTTAACTGATAATCGTTATTGGTGATGGTATCGGATTGTATCAAAACCTCACCTAGATAAACCGTTTTTAATGAATCTTTATCCTGAGAAAAAGTAGAAATGGCACTACTCAAAATAAGTAGTACCATAATAATGAATACGTTTTGCATTAGAATTCTAAATAGAATGATAATCCGTCCTCCTCAATAAGCTGTTGTTCTCCGTCTTTTACATTTAACTGTAATTGCCAATCTCCTACCATAGAGAAGTTGACTAATCCTGTATAAACGCCATCGGCTGTTTCCATTGGATGCTCATTATTTGAAGAACCATGACTCATTGATGGCATCCATGGAGTTACTTCAAATGTTAGATCATTGTAAGCTGTATAAGTTTCAAACATATGCTCATTTGATAATCTACCATGACTCATCATTGCTGGTGTTCTTCTGAAGGCAAGAATTTCATAATCGTTATTTCCCACGCTAGGATCACCTGATAAGAAGTTGTAACCTAAGACTAAACGGTCATCTGAACCTGGAATTGGCACCATAATCACTGTCTTGTAATTTGCTGCTGGCAATAAGAATTCAATGGCATTTACTTCAATCGGCATCATCCACATCCCTTCCATAGTATCATTCACATAATAAGATACATGAAGTGTCCATGTTCCCATTTCGGATGTTGGCATAACGAAAAGTATTTGTCCTTCTCCCGTGGTTTCATTAGACATTCCAACATCAAATCCTCTAAGTGGTGTAGAGTGTTGGTGTGCAGGTTCTCCGTTCATCATCATCTGCATCACAGGTATTATTTTCCATTCTCCACCTTCTGGCAATTCACCTTGAGTGATATCAAATTTTACATTATTTACTCCTTCATAAAGCATTTCTTTTGATGATTTCAAGGTCAATTCGATCCCCTCATCATTAGAAGAAGAAGCAATAATATTTAAGTCATCTCCAGGAATAATTTCTGTTGAATCATCATTGTTGCATGAAAAGAAAGCTACTGATAAAAGAAAAGTATATACGAAAATTAATGATTTTTTCATTTTAAAAAGTTTGTTGTGAGATGATACTATACTATTTGTAAGTGGTCCGTTTGACGTTGCGGTGCAACGTCCGTACATACAACACACTTCCTACAAATAATATAGAGTCTACCTCTAGTGTAGGTTTAAATGTGTATCAAACAGTCTATCTAATTGATTTAAATAGAGTGATACATCAAAAAATAAGTTGGATTGTTGATTTTTATCTATTGAATAGATGTTGTCTAAATATCACATTTTCAATATAAAACCGAATAATAAGACATCACAAAAAGGCATTACTTTAAAGTATGCTATTTGATATTCAACAGTAAATCAATTTAGAAATGAATCTAAGCGATGGGAGGTTTTAGTAATCGGTCAACCACATCTTTTGAGGTTAACTGTGGGGTGCTCTTACGCACTTTTTCTTTGACAAGCAGAGGTTTCTCTGGCGAAAAATCGGGAACTAAACACTCTTTTTCGGCCATCGATAATACTACTTCCTTAGTAGTAACTGTATTGGCTTCCTCTTGCTTTTGCGCTTCTTTTTTCATCTCTTTGTTGATGAAGCACTGTCCATGACAAGACATTTTAGGTTTGTCTTTATTGATACAAAAAACCTTCTCGATAAAATCTCTTTGGATCTCCAAGTCGATCTTAAGTAAAGACAAAGAAAATGCATTGAACAGAATAACTCCTGCACAGACAAGATGAAAAAGTTGATGTAGCTTAGCTGTCTTCAATACATTAAAGTGTTTAAAATTCGTTGCAAACTTACTACTCTAATTATTGAAAACAAATGTTTATTCAGTGTTATTTCTTAATGAAGAAATTTTTTAATCTTTCAGTTAGCATTTGTCTAAATACAGGTATTTGCTTTCTATCGGCACCAAAACTACTGTAAAATTGAGCTAAGCCAGGTATATCTCCGCCTTCAAAATCAAAAATTAAATCTCTCTCTGAATACTCTTTAATTAGTTGATCAATCAAGTAAGCTTGGGCGTTAACAGATTTTGCCTTTTCAGATGATGCGGCAAAATAGTATATCAATCGATTTCCTTGTTGAATCATTAATACTGCGGAAATCACTTTGGCGTTTATTTCAGTAGCATACACTTGAGCAATATTTCTAGACTTTAATGCCTTATAAATCTTTCTCAAAAGGTCATATTGATGTTCTTCGATTTGATTGATTTTGTGAGCTACATTCTCTTTAAATAATTGGATGAGGTCTTCTATATTTCCCTCTTGAGTAAAATTTAAATCTTCAGATTTTTTCAATTTACGCTTTAGATTCTTATTGTATTGGGCACTTATTTCCTCATAAGACTTATTTAAAGAGAGATGATAAGTGGCCTCATATTTAATTCTTCTATGGACAGTTTTAGTATTATCCACATTAAATTTATAAGAAGAAATAAACTGAAACTCTTTAAACGACTTGAATAATTTGAATTGAATTTGTTTATGATCAGGATGATAAATAATCCCTAGTTCATTGACAAAGGGATTATTTATTATCTTCATTATCCCCCATTTTATTTGATATTGGTATGGGAGCACACCAATCATTTGATCTTTATCATAAACTATAAAAGCACCCCAATTTTCATCAAATAATTCTAGAAACCACGATTGCATGTAGAGCAATCCTTTTCCATATCGGTTAATAAAATTATCCCATTTGGGAAAATCAATTTCTTGACTTGAGAGGCGTTTTATGATCATCAAAGAAAGGCTTACTTAATAAAATCTATAGTGAATGGATATTCATATACTTCACCTTCTCTTGATTTAACAGCACCAATAATAGCACAAACCACTGATAAAATCCCGACGGCAATTACAAAAGGTATACCTATTAGGACAATAGACAAAAGACCAAAAATAATGTAGTACAAATAAGAACTAATTATCCAATTGACAATATGTTTTCCTTGTACATCAATTTTTTCACTTTGATCTTTATTTAAAGCCCACATGATAATAGGTAAAGCAATACCTGCTACAGGTACTACATAACTTGCGAACTGAGCAATGTGCATTAAAGCACAAAATTGGTTTTCTTCCATCCCCCAAGGTCTTACCTCAGCTTGATGAAAATTTTCGTTGTGAATGTCCATATAATTTTATGTCAACATGATTAATAGATTAGTCGTAATCAAAAGTACGGAATTTTACAGAAATATTAAATCATGTACTTTCTCTCTCGATCAATTTAATTGGTAGAATCTTCTGAATTGACATTGGTATAAATACCTTCCCATCATCTTTCGCTTTCTTCATGGCATCCATACGATCCTTTAATAAGTTCGCCGCCCAATAACCCATATCTTTCGCCGGTTGAGAGATAGTGGTTAAACTTGGGTAAAACAACTCTCCCATTGCATCACCAGAAATACCCATTACTGCTACCTCTTTTGGAATCTTAATATCACGTTTATGCAATAGACGCATGAGTTTAAATGCAATTGGATCGTTGAAAGCCAAAATAGCATCTGGTTTATCTTTTAAAACCATCAGTTTATCCAAAGCGGTACCGACACTTCTTCTTAGGTCAGTTGCAGGCACAATCAAATCTGCCGATGTTGAACGGCCATTTCTCTCCATTGCCCGAATGTATCCTTCCTGCCTTTGCTGGGAAATAAACATGTCAACAGGACCTGTTATAAATGCTATTCTTTTATATCCTTTATTAATAAGATGTGTTGTTGCTTGATATCCTGCATCGAAGTCATCAATAATTACTCTTGGAATAGGTAAAATTGAATCTGGAAGGTAACGGTCAAATATCACTACGGGAATTTCTTGTTCCATTGCCCTTTTTAAATGATCATCATTTTTGGTATTCATCGATAATGATATCATAATACCATCCACCTGTCTATCCATTAATAGATCAATACACTCACTCTCGTTGGTCACGTTCTCATCTGAGTGTAGAATAATCAAATCGTAACCTAAAGGTTTTAAGAATTCTTCGATGCCTATAATAACATTACCGAAAAAGGGAACCGTGATTTCTGGTATGATTACGCCAATTAAAAAGGACTTTTTACTCGCTAACCCTGCCGCAAGCACACTTTTCTTATAACCGATTTTCTCGGCAAGCTCTAGCACCTTGCGTTTGGTCACGGGATTAATATCATCTGCATTTCTTAGTGCCCTTGAGACAGTTGACACCGAAATATCTAATCTTCTTGCTATATCCTTAATGGTAGGCTTCCTATTTTTCATATCACAAATAGACGAAAAAATAACGAAAATAACAACCGAGAATTTACCGGTAACGTTTCCGGTAACGTTATTTTAAAAATATCGGAAGTGTATATTTGCCATTTAAAAATTTTTCGCTGATGTTTGAATCATCGAAATGAAACGAAAATAAAAATTTAATTTTTTAGATATGCAAACAACAGCAATCGTAGCTAAGTTCGAAGAACTATTTAAAAACGAACCACTAATTTCAAGAGCTCCAGGTCGTGTAAACATTATCGGTGAGCATACAGACTACAACGATGGTTTTGTATTACCAGCATCAGTAGATAAAGAAATGGTATTTGCTATCGCTTTAAACGGTACAGATACAGTAAATGCTTTTGCATTAGACTTAAACGAGCAAGATTCATTCAAATTAGACTCGATTGTACCCACTGAAGGTTGGATTAACTATATCAAAGGTGTTGTTGCAGAAACAGCTAAAAAAGGTTTAGAACCACAAGGTTTTGATGTTGTATTTGCAGGCGATGTGCCTCTAGGAGCAGGTATGTCATCTTCAGCTGCATTAGAATGTGGTTTGGCTACTGGTCTTAATAAACTATTTAATGGCGATCTATCTAAATTAGATATCGTTTTAGCTTCTCAAATGTCTGAGCATAACTATGCAGGTGTGAAATGTGGTATCATGGATCAGTTTGCTTCTACTTATGGTCAAACAAACAAAGTAATCAAGTTAGACTGTCGTACTAAAGAGTATGAGTACCATACTTTAGACATCACAGGTCATAAACTTGTATTATGTAATACAAATGTAACTCACTCTTTAGCTTCATCAGAGTACAATACTCGTAGAGAGCAATGTGAAGCAGGTGTTGAGGTAATCAAAAAGAAATATCCAGAAATCATCAACCTTCGTGATGTAACGGTTGAAATGATGAAGGAATTCGAAGGCGAAATGGATCAAGTAATCTACAACAGATGTTCTTATGTTGTTGAAGAAAACGACCGTTTAGAAAAAGCTTGTGAATTTATGGACAAAGGTGATTTGGTGAACTTAGGTAAAATGATCTATGGTTCTCACGAAGGCCTTTCTAAGAAATATGAAGTGTCATGTCCTGAGTTAGACTTCTTAGTTGAGCAAACTCTTGATGATGACAGTGTGTTAGGTGCGCGTATGATGGGCGGTGGCTTCGGTGGCTGTACTATCAACTTGGTAAAAGAAGATGCAGTAGATGCATTCATCGACCGTATGACTAAAGCCTACAAAGATGGCATGGGTAAAGACATGTTGGCTTATGTAGTTGTTATCGGGCCAGGTGCTAGAACTGAGGAAGCTGTAGAGGCTTAATCATTCTATATGATGATGTTTCAAGCATGATCAATTAATAAGGACTGTTTAAACAACATTTTTACCGTGGCGAAAGCCAAACTTTTTCAACTTAAATGTTTAAACAGCGACTTAAACTAAATTTACAAACTGATTGGGGAGATCAGTATCTCCCCAATCAACTACTACAAAGACTTTATTATTAAAGACCGAAAAAATGAAATTTAACTTTGAAGACCATCCTCACAGACGATACAATCCACTAACAGGTGAATGGATTCAAGTATCTCCACATAGAGCGAAGAGACCTTGGCAAGGACAAGTAGAGAAGATTGAAGAGGAACAACGTCCGGAACACGATCCAGACTGTTACCTATGTGCGGGTAATACGCGTGTAGGTGGTGAAGTTAATCCTGATTATAAGGATACATTTTCTTTCCAAAATGATTTTGCCGCTTTATTAGAAGATATTCCTTCTGGAGAAGTAAACGAACATAACGGTTTGTTTAGAGCAAAAAGTGAAAGAGGTCTATGTAAGGTGATTTGTTTCTCACCTCGTCACGACTTAACTATTCCAGAAATGGAAGTAGGCGGAATCCGTAAAGTGGTTGACTTATGGTGTAAGGAATATACTGAACTAGGTGAAAGAGATTACATTAATCACGTTCAAATTTTTGAGAACAAAGGTAGTGTAATGGGTTGTTCTAACCCTCACCCACATGGTCAGATTTGGGCACAAGAATCTGTTCCATTGGAGCCTGCTAAAAAAGCAGTCAACCAAAAAGAATATTTCGAAAAGCATGGTAGAACATTGCTTTCGGACTACATCAAAGTAGAAATTGAACAAGGCACTCGTGTAGTTTATGAGAACGAACACTTTGTTGCACTTGTACCTTATTGGGCAGTTTGGCCTTTCGAAACAATGATCGTTCCTAAGAGAGCAGTTTCAAAGATCACTGACCTTACTGAAGAAGAAAAAGATGCTTATGCAGTTGCTTACAAGCAATTAACTGTAAAGTATGACAATATATTTGAGGTATCCTTCCCTTACTCTGCTGGTATTCACCAAGCACCAACAGACGGAGAAGATCACCCAGAGTGGCATATGCACATGTGTTTCTACCCTCCTTTACTTCGTTCTGCAACAGTGAAGAAGTTTATGGTAGGTTACGAAATGCTAGCAAACGCTCAAAGAGATATTACAGCAGAAACTGCGGCTGCAAGAATCAGAGAACAATCTTCTGTGCATTACAAGCAGCGTGAGTTGGCTGAAGATAACAATCGTTAGTTAGTAGTTTAGTTGGGCAAATCATTGTTTTTACTATGATTTGCTTCTTTTTTAAAAAGTTGTATCTGGACAATACAGCTTTAAAATACTAAGGGAGTTGGTTTTAGGACAGTAAATTTCATTTTCATACGGACAAACTAAAAAATACAGTACCAACTCCCTTTTTTATTCGAACAAAAACTTATCAATTATATATCATGAAAAAGAAAATATTAGTCACTGGAGGTTTAGGGTACATCGGATCTCACACTTCAGTAGAATTAATCAATAAAGGTTTTGAAGTAGTAATTGTCGATAATTTATCGAATTCAGAAAAAGGAGCGTTGGATGGCATCGAAAAGATTTCAGGTGTTAGACCCACTTTTTATGAGTTCGATTTATTGGATTCTGAGCAATTAGATAATTTGTTCAAAACAGAAAAATTAGATGGTATTATCCACTTTGCCGCATCAAAAGCTGTGGGTGAATCGGTAGATAAACCACGTTTATATTACAGAAACAACCTTCAAACGCTACTGAACCTATTGGATGCAATGGTAGCACATGGAGTTGACAATATTGTATTCTCATCATCTTGTACTGTATATGGTCAGCCAGACGTGCTTCCTGTTACAGAACAAACTCCAGTACAACCTGCTTTATCACCTTACGGTAATACGAAGCAGATTTGTGAAGAAATTTTGAGAGATACTGTTGCAGCAGATGCAAATGTAAAAGCTGTAGCACTTAGATACTTCAACCCAGTGGGTGCTCATGCTTCTGCTGAAATTGGTGAATTGCCACTTGGTGTTCCTCAAAACCTAATGCCTTTCATTACACAAACAGGTGTTGGTAAACGTGAAATGCTTAGCGTATTTGGTGACGATTACGATACGAAAGATGGTACTTGTGTTCGTGATTATATCCACGTTGTTGATTTGGCTCAAGCACATATCGTTGCATTAAATCGTATGATTGAGGGGAACCAAAAATCAGAGTACGAATTCTTTAATGTAGGTACTGGTACTGGTTCAACAGTATTAGAAGTCATCCAATCTTTCGAGAAAACATCTGGTGAGAAATTAAATTACAAGATTGTCGAAAGAAGAGCGGGAGATATCGAAAAAATCTATGCAGATACTACTTTCAGTAACAAAGAATTAGGTTGGTCTTCGGAAAAAACATTAGACGACATGACTTCTTCTGCTTGGAAATGGCAATTGCATTTAAAAGAAAAAGAGGCTGAAACAGTCTAAATTTATAAGACTTTAATAAAAAGCAGATTTCGGTCTGCTTTTTTGGGTTCTATATAACAATATACTAAATGTGATTTTATAAATTACCGTGTGTTTCAAAGAGGTGTTGCGAAACGTTTTGTTTCCCATAAATGAATTCTGTTCAAAAAGTGAAACTCCTCTAAAATAGATGGTTAAAACTAAAATCGTCAAACATTTTTTACTTCAAATGAAATGATATAATGGAAACTACTCAAATTAAAAAACAACATTGGGGTGAGGTAGCAGGAAAAGAAGTGTTCTTGTATACGTTGACCAACTCTGCGGGTTCTGAATTACAAATCACGAACTACGGAGGTATTATTGTAAGCTTCAAAACAGCTGATAAAGATGGTAACATCGGTGAAGTTGTTTTAGGTAAAGATACTTTAGAGCAATATCAAGAAAACCCTAGTTACTTGAACGTAATTGCGGGACGATTTGCCAACAGAATCTGTAAAGGTCAGTTTACTTTAGATGGCGTAGATTATCAATTGGCCGTTAATAATGGACCAAACTCTTTACACGGTGGCGCAAAAGGTTTCGATACTAAAGTATGGGAAATTGTTGAAGAAGGTGATCAATCACTTACCATCAAACACTTTAGCCCTGACGGTGAGGAAAACTACCCTGGTAACTTAACTGTTGTAGTTACTTATACCCTATCTGATGATAACGAGATTGTTATTGAGTATGCTGCTGAAACTGATAAGAAAACAGTAGTAAACTTAACGCAACATGCGTATTTCAACCTAAAAGGTGAAGGTTCTATCGTTGATCATGTATTGAAATTGAACTGTAATGCTTTCACTCCTTACGATGAAACTTGTATCCCTACAGGTGAAATCAGAGATGTAAAAGGCACTCCGTTTGACTTCACTTCTCCAAAAAGAATTGGTGATGAAATTGATTCTGAATATGAGCAAACTCAATTCGGTATTGGTTACGATCACAACCTAGTAATTAACAAACCTCTTGGTGAATACGGTCTAATTGGTGAAGCTTATGAAGCGACTACAGGTAGAGCTATGGAAGCTTACACCACAGAACCTGGTATTCAATTCTATACTGGTAACTGGCTGGAAGGCGATCTAGGAAGAAATGGAGAGAAATTGATTAAGAGACAAGGATTCTGTTTCGAGGCTCAGCATTACCCTGATTCTCCTAACAAACCGGAATTCCCATCTACGGAGTTAAATCCTGGTGAAACATATACTCAAAAAACAGTGTATAAGTTCTTCACAAAATAGATATACGAGTTAATTTTTCAAAGAAGAGCCATCCCAGAAAGGGTTGGCTTTTTTTATATTTCTAGTATATTTATGCTTCTAAAAAGTAAACTATTTGACAAACATGAAAGCTCTATTTCTTTTTTTATTATTGTTTCCACTCATTATTTCTGCACAAATAACTGATCAAAGAAATAAATTAGTATCACAAAAGTTTTCTCTCAAAATATCAGTTCAAACAAAAGAGAATGAGAAAAGAGATATTTCTGGTAAATATGTAAAAGGCACTTTACATCTAAAAAACTCTAAACTTACAGGTTACATTAAAATCAAAGAATCATTCGGTACGAGTACTTATAAAAGTAAATACGATACACTTAGAAAAACAATGTACTATGAGTCTGATTCTATGACCATATGGGATCTTTTTAAAAATAAATATCGACTTTTTCATATAACCGGTTTTGAACAAAAAGTGCTATTTAAACCCACACTAGATGCACCCTCCCAACAACTTCAAGCTTACAGGTGTAAATCATTTATAGATGAAAATCAAAACTATTTCGGAATAGTAAAAATACCTATATCCGACTCTAAAAAAATGAGTGTTTTTAGCTATAGGATTGTTCATGGAGTAATTGATATGTATACAGTGAACTTTAATAACAAACAGCTTTTTATAGTTAAAAGAGATTATTTTGAACAAATATTGACTACATCAAAAACAGAATTGAAAGAGGTGCTTACACATCTATTCTACGATGATCCAGAACTAAAAAAAGAAATTGATAAGTATAAAAAACGATTTACTAAAGAGTATATCACTTCCATGATTTTAAAGTACAATCAAAAGCATAAAAAAGAACTAAATACGATTAATTAAACATCAAGATTTCTGTTTCTAAAAGTCTATATTTTAGTTCTTCTTTATTGATACATCAAACGATTTTTCAACGATTAATTCATCCTTTTCATCAAATGCACGTATTGTATATTCTCCCTCAATCAATTCCTCCAAGCTATCAAAATGCCACCCTAAGAATATGTTGGAATGACTAAATCCATTCTGCTTCCATTCTGTTAATCCTTCTTCTAACCTTCCACTTTCTAGTTTTATAGGATGAGATATTTTTACTGTGTGATTCAGAATAGTCGAAGATTTATCATAATCATTAGATGTGAAACGTAATCCAACATAAGATTTTAAAGGTACTTCTACTTTTTCTGTCTCTTTGATTAATATCGGTTCAATGGTGGTTTTACTTTCAAATCTTTCTTCTGGAGTAGTAACTCCTAACATTTTATATAACCCAAAATCGACAATTTTATACCTTTCATTATTCACCTTTAATTGATATTTATCGATCAAAAACCTTGCATGCTCCCTAAGTTTTTTAGTGTGATGTCCTTTAAATTCTAGGATTTTGTGATGATACTCTTTAAGATGCACCATAATCGATAACATCGTTTTCTGGATCTCAATACTTTCTTTTTTAATTAAATTAATAGCATCTACTTTTTTAAAAATCTGGTAATAAATATTAGGCTGCGACAACTTCTTATACTTAATAAAATACTTAAATATTGTTGCATACTCCACCTTGCTATTTACTAGCATATTATAGTATTCTTGATCAAGTATATCTAAGTTTAAATCCAACGAATCCGCTGAAATAAGACCTAAAATATAAAGTAACCTAGATTGATAGATCAAAGGTAGTTCATCAAAAAATGTCTTGATAGGTACTTCTGAGTAATCATCATTTTGATTAAAGACCGTCTGATTAATTCCATACTTACAGATGCTTTGAATTTCATTTTCATCACCACCCAACATTAAAAATGAATTAATTGATCTTCTCCATTTTGTCTTGTAATCCACCTTAATATCATAAAGCATAGTATTTAGAAATGCTTCATTATTTTGGCAATCATTCCATTTGATATAATCACATAAAAAACCTTCAGCCTTTAATCTATTCTTATAAAATTCAGGAAAATTGTTGAAGATGAATTCTTTTTGAAGTTTTCTATCAAAATACTCTAGAAGTAACTCCGTTTGATTTTTTTCTGGTTTCGTCGATCCTACTACCTTTTTGGCCTCAGAAAATAATTGGTTTTGTAGTCGGTATGGAAGTTTATAAATCCCTTCCTTAAGCAGTTTTTGATTTGGGATACATTTGCTCTTAAAACTGTATGCCAATTTCCTTGTACCCTGCCAAATACCTAATAAGTTTTTATATTCCAAATCAGTTTTGGGATCACAAGATTGATAAAATTGTTTCATTTCCTTCTTTAAAAGACAGTACACTGATTGGGTTATATTCAAGAATAAATTTAGTATCAAATTCTTTGTTCATAATTATCTAATTGATAGTAAAAAAAGAAGAGAGAACATAGCTAGTTTTAATAGCTGTTACATTTCATGTCCTCCATAGAGGTATAGTTTGCTAAAATTTCAATAACTGCTTCTTCTGAAATGTAAAGACTATTAGGGTCGCATACGTAGTTTAAAAAATGTACTTCTTGGAGTACTTGTGTATCTAACATCATAAAAAAATTATTTGTTGATCAATAAGGTACAATACCTTATTGATAGTTAGTATTTATAGAGTAAAAATTAGTTTTTGGGCTAATAGGTATTGAATCTTGGATTATACTTGCTAATTAAGGTACTACACTTTTACATTGTTGTTTGTACAAATCCCTTTCAATCTGTTGTATTTGCCAACTCAAAAGGAAAAGTTGTTAGTCTACAACAATGAAGTATGTTTGATAAGTTAGAGTAATGCTAGTATTTGAATAATTGTTGGTTTCTAAATCATCGACATGTTCGTTTCTATAAAATATTTTTTTCTGGTATTTTAAATTTGTAATATATCTTTTGTCCAATTAATAATATTAGGTTGAAGTTAATATGCCACTTTTGTCATTATTGCTTCAACAGCAATAAATGAAACTAATAATGCAAAAGTGGCGTAGTCTACTCGACTTATTATATTGTCAAATAGTTTATGGGTAAGAAAAGTTAGTCAGTCTAATATTTTAATAGTATGTAATCAATTTTTATCTTAATTATATCTGCTTATTCGAATCTTTATCTGTTCGCCTTAATGATGATACAAATGTAAAAGGTCCGTTTCGAAAACATCAACTAAAATTTATAAGTGTAATGCATTAATTGATAAGTGTTGTATTTTATAAAAAAGTGTCATTTCAGAAGCGATATCCTTTAATAACTCATAATAGATTTTTAAATCAATTCTAGTCCCTCGATATTCAAGATAGATGAACACTATTTGACTAACGACAAACTATAAATGAAAATTTTTTATTCTGTATTACTACTGTTTCTTAGCTCATTCATATATGCTCAAAACTTGAGTAATGAATAATTTGAGGAGATAAATGATAGTATACGAAAAGGAGCGGATTGGTCGACAAATAAAAAAATTGATCGTTTACTCCTTAGTAATAGCAATACAAAGTATGATAGTGCAAGATTGCATTATTTAAAGGGACTTTTTGAGGCCGACAATAGTAATAATCAAGAAGCTACATTTTTTTTAAAAAAATCATTAACGTATTTCGTTGATGAAAACGACTTATTGTTCGAAGCTAAAATCCGTTTGGCTTTATCTCGTATTTACGCCGACGAAGAATTATTTGTTGAATCGAGTGCAGAATTATTTAAAGCCAGAAACAATGCCATCGAAATAGATGACAAGATCCTTACTGCAAAAATTTTAGAAAGCCTTGCACATCTCTTTTATAAACGGGGAGATATAGGGCAATCTTTAATTGAGTTAGAAAAAGTCATTCCTTATTATTTGGAATTTAATGATAGCGTAAAGCTGTCTAGAATCTGTAATAATCTAGCTGTACTGCATAAAAACAACGGTGATTATGAAAAAGCGATCGCCTATAATGTACAATCTTTGGATTACGGAATCTCTTATAACAACAAATGGGAAGTATCGCAATCCTATAACAACATTGGTACTAATTACTTAAATATGTATTTAGAAACCGATAGTTTACACTTTGCCGATATGGCTATTTGGTACTATAATAAAGCAGCAAAATTAAAGAAATTATATCCTCATAAATGGAATAATGCTTTAACTAATTTAGAGGAAGTGTATAATGCTTTGGGTGAAGGTGATCTTGCTGCACAGTACGAAAAAGAACTGATAAAACATACATACAACGATCCAAAGTATATGCAAATTATCTATCAGAAAAGTTTAAAATTTGCAATACTAAACAAAGAAACTGATAAGGCATTAATGTATTATTCTAAGTTGGATTCAGTTGAACAAATCTTAAAAGAAAAGATCTCTTACGATTTTGAACAGATGCTAAATACACAAAACCAACTGTTTGAGACAGAAAGAGAAAAAGCGAAAATAAAAAAGGAAGAAGAAGAAAAACGTTTAGAAGCTGAACGAGCTTTCGAAAAAGTTTTACTTACTTTAATAGCTGTTGTTGTGGGTGGTGTCATTCTCTTTTTGATATCAATGTTGTACTATAAAAACGTCAAACATAGAAATGAAAAAGAGCGAAATAAATTAAAAAACACCATACTAAGAAATCAAATGAATCCACATTTTATCTTTAATGTATTAACTGCAATACAAAATACATTGTTTGATAATGATCCTTTGATTACTTCCTCCTATATATCAAGATTTGCCAAATTAATTCGTCAGAATTTTGATTTAACTCACAAAGAAAAAATCACTTTGTCGGAAGACCTGAGTGCTTTAAATAATTATATTGAAACCCAACGTATTCGTTTTGGCAACAAGTTTAATTATCGTTTATCGGTTGCCGAAGAAATTGATATCGACACTTGTCAGATTCCTCCCATGATGTTACAACCTTTATGTGAAAATGCAATAGAACATGGTCTTAGAAAAATCCAAGCTGACGGATTCTTAGAAGTCAAAATTTCTAAGAAACAAAATAAGTTATTGTTCGAAGTAATTGATAATGGTGTGGGTTATCAAAAAACGATCACCGATGGAAAAGAACATTCATTTTCTGTTTTAAAATCAAGACTTTCCTTAGCTGATAAAGGCGATGAACTATCTCTTAAAATAGAAAACCGAAAGGATACAAAGGGAACTATTGTCCGTTTTTCTTATACACTAAACTAAACAAACATGATATACAAAGTAGTTATTATCGAAGACGAGTTTAATGCACAAGAGGCATTAAAGAAGATGCTTAAACTTTTGTATCCTTCTATTGAGATAGTGGGTGTATTTCCATCCATTCAGAAAGGGGTAAATTATTTAAAAACATCTCCTTCTATAGATTTAATCTTCCTTGATATTGAATTAGAAGATGGCAATAGTTTCGAGTTATTACAACAACTTACCGATATCGATTTTAAAATAATCTTTACAACAGGAATGGACACTTATGCTATTGATGCAATCAAACACAATGCTGTCGATTACCTCTTAAAACCCATTGATCCTCTTGAATTAAAGTCAGCTGCTGATAAAGCTTTTCATCAAATTAATGAGACAAAAAAAGCCAGAGAAATTCTCTCAAAATTTGAGGAAGATCAAAAAGTTAAACTGCAAAAAGTAATCGTAAAAACTTCTGATAATACTTATTTTATTGATGCTGAAACAATCATTATGTTTGAATCCGAAGGGGCTTATACAAAGATTACCTGTTTAGATCAAACCATTTTAGCCTCCAAGAACCTTAAGCATTTTGAGTGTATGGAAGAACTTCAATCCTTCATTAGAGTGCATCATTCCTTTTTGGTTAACCCAAAACATATCATCAATTTAAGTAAATCCAAAGTAGACTTATCCAACGGTCATGAGGCGAAAATTTCTGTGAGAAAGTATGGGCAAGTGGTGCAAAGATTGAATGAAAATAAGGCTTTCGTCTAAGTTTAGATAATATACAATCACATATTAAGTAGAAGGGGTAAATTATGCACTAAATTTTGGAATGAATAATAATATTGACTCCGAATAAGCTTGCTGAATAGTTTATTCTATTTCTTTAGGATTTTTCCCATGATTGCGTAAAACAATAACCAAAATAACTTGAAAGACTATTTGATTTTAACTAAAAAAAGGTGCCACATTAATTGAAGTGACACCCCATATATTTTCTCTAGAATTCAGGAAAATTTGAATCTATTTATTCTCCAAAGACTTCTTATTCTTTACATGTTTCTCCAACCACTGATCTTGTTCCCATAACAAGTGAAGAATACTTTCTTTCGATCTGTATCCATGACTCTCTTTGGGTAACATCACCAATCGAACAGTTGCTCCAAGACCTTTTAGGGCATTAAAATAACGTTCGCTTTGCATAGGGTAAGTTCCCGAATTATTATCCGCTTCACCATGCACCAATAACAAAGGTTGATTCATTTTATCGGCATGCATAAATGGCGACATTTTATAATAAACATTAGGTGCTTCCCAATAATTTCTTTCTTCGCTTTGGAATCCAAAAGGTGTTAACGTTCTATTGTATGCACCACTTCTTGCAATACCCGCAGCAAATAAATCTGAGTGGGAAAGTAAATTAGCTACCATAAAAGCACCGTAACTATGACCTCCAACGGCTACTCTTTCTCTATCGATATAACCTAAATTGTCAACAGCATCAATCGCTGCTTTTGCATTTGCAACTAATTGTTTTCTAAACGAATCATTCGGTTCTTCATCACCTTCTCCAACAATAGGGAAAGAAGCATCGTCTAATACAACATATCCTCTTGTCACCCAATACACCATAGATCCATAATAAGGATAGGTAAACTCATTGGGGTTTTTAGTGCTTTGTGATGCACTCGATTTATCTTTAAATTCAGTAGGATATGCCCACATAATCATTGGCATTTTCTCCTTTTTCTCCATATCATAACCCACTGGAAGATAAAGAGTAGCTGAAAGTTCCAAACCATCTTCACGCTTATAAGTAATCACTTCTTTGTGTACATCTTGAATACTTTTAAAAGGATTTTCAAATGCAGTAAGCTGAGTTAATTTCTTGTTCTTTATATTTCTGAAGAAATAATTTGGGTATTCTTTAGCAGATTCAATACGAACCAACAACTCTTTTTTCTTTGGATCATAATTTCTGATATCCTCAATTTTATCTGTGTACGAGGATTGATAAATACGTTTTGTTTGTTGAGTTTTGATACTCATTTGATCTACAAAAGGAAATTGTCCCTCTTTAGAAAAACCATCACCTATTCTAAATAATTGATCATTAACGATAGTCAATACTCTGCTACCCATTTCATTTCTTTCGGTAACAAAATTCCCTGGATCGCTATATCTATCTTGGTAATTTCTATCTGTTATTGTAATTGGTTTCTGAGAAGCATCCGAAGGATTAAAAAGGTACATTTTCATATTCCTAGTATTCCACCAATAATCATAAGCAACTGCTACTTGATCATTACCCCAAGAAACACCATAAGATCTATTAATGGTTTTTACTAAAGATTTACCTTCACCTTTAAAAGGTGCTTCCAGCTCAAAAATCTCATCTCTATATTCCACTTCATTTTCAGGATCACCACCATCAAGTGCCATCATATATGTAAGTGTAGATGGTTTATCATTTCTCCAACTAAAACTACGTTTACCTGTTCTTACGGCCATAAAACCTTGTGGTAGATCTTCTATTAATGGCACTTTTAAAAGTGTTTCCACTTCCTTACCTTCCTTCGTGTAAACCACGGTCTTCGATGGAAATCGGTTATAAGTGACTAAATATGAGAATGGCTTTTCAATAGTTTTAACCAAAACATAATTCCCGTCAGGAGAAAAATCTATAGAAGTATATAAATTCCCTTCCAACCATTTTTCTTTCTTACCATCTAAAGATACTTTGTACATATCAGACATCGCTAACTGCTCAAAGTTATGCTCATCATTTTTATTCTTTAGTAGGTCTTGATAGGTTCTATTCTGTGCTTTCTTACCATTATTTTCGGATATTGTTGGCCCAGTAGGTACAGCACTCTTCGTATTAATCAAAGCCTCTCTTTTTGATGATACCATTTTCACCAATAATGATTTACCATCTTCAAACCAATTGATCACATTACCCACATTTGCGTTCAAATTCGCATCGCTGAGCTTAGTCACTGTGGCCTTTTTTAAATCAAGAACCCAAAGCTCCACTCCCTCCAAAGTTGTATTGGTTAAAGCGATTTTTGTTTGATCGGGTGACCAACTAAAGTTGGTTAATTTTGGATTTTCAGGTAAGCCTTTTACCTCTAATAGAGTCGCTTTTTTATCCTTTAAACTTTTGATTTTTACGTTATTATAATAATTCACCCTACTTCCAATATTTGTTTTCGGATCAATTCTAAGTCCTCCTAAACGTAATTCTTCTTTTGATAATTCTTCAATAGATTTGTAAGAATTTCTATACAAAAGAATCATCGTTTCTTTGGCATCATCTAGCAAAACACTAGGTGCTCTTGGTACGTCTACAAGTTCAAGAATTTCTTCGGGTGGTTTTTGATAACCTAGGTTATCTTGGCATAAAGCATTCGACAGCATGAATGTAAAAATAATGCTTAGGAAATATTTCATCATCATTAATTTAGATAGTTGAAAAGAGAATACAGAGGGTTAGTCTATAGTTTCTGTATTTAAGTTTAAAATAATTGTGTTCAATATTAACATTAATAGATTACTATAACAAAGAGTACATAAATTTAAGTGCTGTATCTTAAAAAATTAAGATTTTTAAACATTGTCATTTTGATGAATATTATTGAGAAATATTAAAAAGTATAGATATTTGATCTATCATTCAATTCTTTAATTATGGATCAAGCTATAACATATAAAGGGAAAGTTGTTTTTATGAAGCTCTCGATGCCTTCTTTCAGTAGAACTTTAAAAAGCTATGTGGAAGATGAAGCTTGTTTTATGTTCCTAAATAAAGGGGAAGTGAATGTTAGAACGCAAGACGATTACCTAAAACTGAATCAAAATGTAGGGATGTTGGCGAAGTGCCTCAACTATTTTTTTGAACCTTCCCAAAATAAAGATGCTTGTAATGATGGTATTGAAGCCATTGGAATTTTCTTATATCCCTCCCTCGTTAAAGAACTTTTTGAGTTTGACTTATCCACATCTCAACATCAAGTCAATTATAATGTAAAGCAAGTACAGATTGATAAAATGTTGAATGTCTATAAGGAAAGCATCAATATTTTATTAGAAAATCCCGAACTTGCTGATGAAAGCATCGTAGAAACGAAATTAAAAGAATTTGTTCTATTGGCTAGTAAATCTGAAGGTGCTCCCTCACAACTCGATTTTTTATCTGCACTTTTTAAACCAAATGAGGTGGAGTTTAAAACCACTATCCAACAAAATCTTTTTGCCAACCTATCCTTAGACGAATTGGCATTACTTTGTCATTTAAGCCTCTCTTCTTTTAAGAGAAAGTTTATTGAAGTATATGGTGAAAGCCCCAAAAAATATATCAACCGAAAAAAAATAGAGAAAGCTGCCCAATTGTTACAATCTCCGGAATCGAGAATCTCTGATGTTGCTTTTGATGTAGGCTTTGATTCCTTGGCTACTTTTAATAGAAATTTCACCCAAGTTTTTGGACAATCACCTTCTAAATATCGCTTGAGCTAAAATGAGAAGTTTTTGAGCTGAACCGTAAAAAGTTTGGAAAACGATTTCCTGTACTTTGTATCATACAAAAACGAAACAAATACATGGAAAAGTCTAACGTATTAAAATCTTATTTAATTATCTCTGGGTTGCTCCTTACTCTCATCGGTGCCTCTACTTTAATTGTTCCAGCTGAAATGAAAAGTACAGCAGGTATTTTCATCTCTGACAACATCAACATTTTAAATGATGTAAGAGGAATGAGTGCATTGCTATTAGTAGTGGCCTTGGTGGCTTTAACAGGAGTATTCAATCAGAAAATCACCTACACTTCTAGTCTTATCACTCCCCTACTGTTTTTATCAATTGGACTGGGTCGAGTACTAAGCATACTTCTTGATGGCATGCCAGAAGCAAGTTTATTAAAAGCCACTGGTTTAGAATTAGTGTTGGGTACAATCGGAATCATTCTATTTCAAAAATTCAAATTAAAACTCTCTAAATAACTCATATCATGAACAAGACGATATTAATCACAGGAGCTAATGCGGGGATTGGTAAAGAAACTGCTCGTCAGCTTGCAATGAAAAAGGAAACTGAAAAAATTTATTTGGCTTGCAGAAATTTATCAAAGGCCGAAGCTGCTAAAAAAGAATTGGAAGCAGCTACAGGCAAGGACTTTTTCGAAATAGTAATTATGGATGTTTCTGATCCGTACTCCGTACAACATGCTGTCAAAACAATTACCCAACCTGTGGATGCTTTAATAATGAATGCTGGAGGTACGGGAGGTAAAACTCCCGAAAAATTAACCAAAGACGGGGTAACTATTTTAACCGCGAGTAATTTATTGGGACATGTCGCTTTAGTCGATGAATTAATCAAAGCCAATAAATTGAAAAATGTAGCCTTATTTGCCAGTTCGGAGGCCGCTAGAGGTATAAAGAAAATGGGAATGTTGAGGCCTGAACTGGAAACTTCCTCAAGAGAAGAATTTATTTCTGTATTTGATGGCAGTAAGTTTAAGGACAATTTTGATGCTTTTCAGATTTATGGTTGGATAAAATATGGAGGTACGCTTTGGATGTCATCTATGGCCAATAAATACCCTGATATTAAATTCTTGAGTGTAAGTCCGGGAGGCACAAGAGGCACACAAGGAATGGATGATCTATCCTTTATCAAGAAGATATTTATTAAACATATCGGTATGAAATTTATTATGCCTTTAATGGGAATGTCGCACTCATTGGAAAGTGGTGCTAAACGTTTCGTTGATGCGATAGGAAATCCTCAATTGAAAAGTGGGAAATTTTATGCTAGTAAGAAAAATGTATTGACAGGTCCTATTGTCGATCAAAGTGCAATTTGGAAAGATCTCGATAATCATCTTTATCAAAAAAATGCAGATGAGGCAATTCATACATTCTTAACTTCTTAAATAACAAAGATGTGTCTTCACTCTGAAAGGCACCTCATTCTTTTTCGCATTAAAAAATAAATTTTCACTATCTTAGCTAAATACTTACCATTATACATGAACAAACAATTCTTTTTACAAATAGATATGGTAAGTTCGACATCAATCAAAAGCTGAGTTTGATTGAGATTCTATCAACTACTCAAAATTTTTTTATGACTAACGACCAAGATAAAATTTATCAGCTCGAATATAAATTAGAGCAGCTAACTAAGAAACATCAAGAATTTCATCGGGAAATGAATGATTTGAAATTTGAAATCAATTTTCTGAAAAAATCTTTATCTACTTCTTCTGAAGAGGAAAAAGTAGTTACTCCAATTATAAAAGAAGCACCTAAAAGGGTTGAAGTGGAAGACTTTGATGTTGAAAAGGAAAACAAAGCACCTGTGCGTTCTAATCCTATTAAGCAAGCGATCAAAAAGCCTAGAGAGAAAACCGACTTTGAACGTTGGATTGGTGAAAATCTAATCAATAAAATTGGTATTTTAATTACTATTATTGGTGTAGCGATAGGTGCTAAATATTCTATCGACAATAACTTGATTAGTCCACTTACAAGAATAATCTTAGGTTATTTTGTGGGGTTAGGGCTAATGGGTTTTGGTATTAAATTAAAGAAAAACTATCTGAATTTTAGTGCGGTATTGGTGAGTGGCGCCATGGCTATCATGTACTTTATTACTTTTGCCGCCTATAGTTTTTACGATCTCATACCACAGATGCTCACTTTCGCATTGATGCTCTTATTTACCATTTTCACAGTATTAGCAGCATTAAATTATAACAAGCAAGTGATTGCTATTATCGGCTTAGTGGGTGCGTATGCACTACCCTATTTATTAAGCACTGGTACGGGTAATGTAGCCATATTGTTCTCCTATATTGCCATGATCAATATAGGTATTTTGGTCATTTCCTTTAAGAAATTATGGAAACAATTGTATTATACCACTTTTGTTTTAACCAATTTAATTTATAGTTCATGGTTTGCTTTTGCCTATCGAAACAAAGATGGTTTTGCCATTGCTTTTAGTTTCCTTATTATTTTCTTCGTCATTTTCTACATTACTTCTTTAGCGTATAAGTTAATCAACAAAGAAAAATTAGAGAAAGTAAACATAACGATACTATTAAGTAACGCATTTATCTTCTTTGGTATTGGCATGAACCTATTGGATAGATTCCCATCAACTTCAGATTATTTGGGTGTATTTACGCTGTTTAATGCACTAATTCATGCAGGTGTCGCCTTCTTTATTTATAAGAAAAATTATGTCGAAAAATCATTATTGAAACTGATTGCAGGATTGGTTTTAATCTTTGTGACTATCACCTTCCCTATTCAATTAGATGGAGAATGGGTTACTTTATTTTGGATTGGTGAAGCTATATTGCTATTCTGGTTGGGTCGAAAAATGCAGATTTCTTACCTGGAAAGGTTTTCACATCCACTTATTCTATTGTCATTTATTAGTTTGGTAAGTGATTGGGAAGGATCATATTATAGATATAATGCTGATTTCACTCAAATCTTTAATATTCATTTCTTTACCAATCTGTTCTTTGTTGGAGCCTTTGGTTTCATGGTCTATTTGATGATGAAATCAACATATAAAACCACTTTAAAAGAATCTTCCTTCTTACATACTGTGGTTAAGAATGTAATTAGTGGGGCATTTTTATTTGTGCTTTACTTTACTTTCTATTTAGAAATTGATTATCATTTCAATCATTTATTTGAGTCTACCGCTATAGATCAAATTGGAGAAGAAAATGCTTATAATCCTAAAATTTACAACTATAATATTAGCACATTAGGAGGAGTTTGGTCGTACATTTACACCTTCATTTTTGTCACAGTATTGAGTCTTATAAATGTATATAAGATCAAGGATAAAAAACTTTCAAATATTTCATTAGGACTTATAGGATTTACTTTACTCTCCTTCTTAATCAACGGATTATTATTGATCAGTGATTTGAGAGAAAATTATATCCTTAGAGATGAATCTGAGTATTTTATTATATCAATTTTTAATATTGTAATACGATACATTTCTTTCGTTTTCTTAGGCGCTACATTGTATGCAGGATACAAGCTAGTTCAACAAAATTATTACAGTGATAAAATTCGTCTAATCGGGAATGGAATTTTTCATTTTGTTGTCTTATGGATATTGAGCAGCGAATTAATTCATTGGATGGATCTAGCAGAATCCACCCAATCGTACAAACTTGGATTAAGTATTCTTTGGGGATTGTATTCTTTATTTATGATTAGTTTGGGTATTGGTAAAAACGTGAAATACCTAAGACTTGGAGCGATTTTCTTATTTGGTATCACCTTATTAAAACTCTTCTTCTATGATATCATACATCTGAATACGATTGCCAAAACCATCGTTTTTGTCTCATTAGGAATACTATTACTTATCATTTCATTCTTGTACAACAAATTCAAACACAAAATTACTGATGAAGTTTCTAACTAATTTAATCGTCTTATCATTTATCAGTTTTTCTGTCTTTGCACAAAAAATTGATCAGTTTAATTACAAGAATAAATTAAATGGTATCCAAGACCAATGGCATAAAATTGAGCTGACGGATGATATCATTGGGCAGACAAATCAAAAACTTTCCGATATCAGAGTATTTGGGATAACTTCTGAAAACGATACAGTGGTTGCTCCATATATCCTAAGTTTCCAACCTAAAAAGGAAATCATCAAGAAAGTTGACTTCAAACGTATTAATGATACACATGATACAAATCGATACTATTATACTTTCTTATTGAAGGACAAAGAAGCCATCAACCAAATCAAATTGGATTTTGGATTAGAGAATTTCGATTGGAAGGTAAAATTAGAGGCGAGTCAAGATCAGAAAAAATGGTTTACAGTGGTGGAGGACTATCGCCTGTTATCCATCAAGAATGATCAGATGGAATATAAGTTTACAGACATAAAATTTAAAGATGCCCACTACCCTTATTTCAGATTAAGTATTAAAACAGATGAAGATCCAACTTTAACATCGGCCAAGATCAATAGAAAAATAATTGAAGAAGGTGATATCAAAACGTTTCCAATTGCGAATTATAATGTGATCGATCATAAAAAAGACAGGACTACAGAAGTTAGTATTGATTTTGGCAAAAAGGTTAGAATTAACCACCTCTCTTTTAATTTCGAAGAGGACTTTGACTTCTATCGATATGCCACTATCAAATATTTATCGGATAGTGTAAAGACCGAAAAAGGCTGGAAGTATAATTACAAAACTCTAAAAGGTTATACCTTTAATTCTGTTGAAAAAAATGAAGTTAATTTTAAAAGTACTACCCTTCAAAAATTAAAAATAATCATTTATAATAAGCAGAATCAACCTATACAGTTTTCTTCAGTAAAAGCATCTGGACATCATTATCACCTTACTACTCGATTTATAGAAGAGGCTAATTATTGGGTGGTTTATGGTGGCAAAAATGTGTATGCCCCGGATTACGACATTAAACATTTTAAGAAGAATATTCCCGAAAATATTTCTACTTTGGAAATGGGTCAACAAGAAGAAATTAAAAAAATTGACAAAGTAAAGGAAGAAGCTTTGTTTGAAAATGAAATATGGCTTTGGGCAATTATGGGTGTAATGGTAGTTGTTTTAGGAGGTTTTGCTGTGAAGATGTTGAAATCGGAAAGTTTATAACCCTATGAAATCTTTATGGATACTACTCCTCTGTTCTTTTTCATTTATATCGTTCGGTCAAGAAAACGATCCACTCATCGATGAAGACGATATAGCAGAAAAAGAATATGATAGTATGTTTTATCACCCTTATGAAATTCCTGCTCAACCTGTTTGTGGTTTAGAAAGTTTTTTTAATTCATTACAACAAAGAGTTGAAGAAATAAAACCAGATAATTTCCCTGAGAATAAAAAAGGAAAAGTTCATATCTGTTTTACGGTAACTGAAAGTGGAAAAATAGAAGACCCTTATGTAATTAAAGGATTAAATGCTGATGCTGATAGTTTAGCTATAAATGCTTTTCGACTTATGAAAACCGATTTTATACCCGCTATTATTGTCAACAAAAAGATAAAAAGTAAACTTTGCTATACAGTTCGTATTAATTGATACATTTTTGTAGTAATGAACGCATACATACAAAAATTGAATGATAAGCAATCAATGTTCTACTTATGTACTTTTTATTTGTAGCATAAATTGTTGAACATTATCAAAAATGAAATGAAATTACAAAGCATTTTTTTTAGCTTCTTTATTGTATTACTAATAAGCTGTAATTCATCAAACCAGATAGCAAAAGATACTAAAACAAAACAACCAAACATCTTATGGATTTTTGTAGAAGACCTATCTCCTTATATTGGTTGTTATGGGGATTCAGTAAATAAAGATCATACGCCAACTATAGATGGTATGGCATCAAATGGTGTTTTATTTGAAAGAGCTTACGCCACTGCTCCGGTCTGTTCAGCATCAAGATCAGCAATGATGACTGGAAAAATGCAAACAACAATTGGAGTACATAATCATAGAAGCAATAGAACTACAGAAGGTGAAGTTGTTCCCGAAAACTTAAGAATCCACCTGCCTGATTATATTCAGAAAAGTGTTCCTGAAATGATGAGAGCTGCGGGATATTTCACTTTTAATAGCGGAAAAGACGACTATAATTTTCACTACGATAGAAGATCGTTCTTTAGTGTAGGGACGAAAAGTGATTATGTTGCTGGTATGAATGGATGGCAGGGTAATGTTGCTGAACATCGCTTGTCGTTTACAGAAGATACTTGGAACGCAAGAAAAGATAAGGATCAACCTTGGTTCGGACAAATTGAACTAAAAGGTGGTAAAGAACAGAAGACAAAACTCTTGGCAAAAGATGCTATTTTAGGGTTGGATGATGTACCACTTCCTCCTTATTTCCCTGAAGTGGAGAGTCAGAAAAAAGCATGGGTGAAACATTACAACAATATCAGAACGACTGATATTAAAGTGCAACAAATCTTAGATCTTTTAGAAAAAGATGGTGAGCTTGAAAATACAATTGTCTTCTTCTTTTCGGATCATGGAAGTAACACTTCTTTACGTCATAAACAATTCTGTTACGAAGAAGGCGTACATGTTCCTTTAGTTATTCAGGGTAATCATCCTTATCTAAAATCAGGTGTTCGAAGAAAAGATATGGTTTCTCTGCTAGATGTTTCTGCTACCACTTTAGCCATGGGTGGCATCCAAATTCCAGCATATTTTGATGGTCAGGATTTGTTCTCAAAAGATCATAAAGAAAGAGAATATGTGATTGGTGCAAGAGATCGTTGTGATTTCACTATCGATAGAATTCGTACCGTAAGATCTGATAAATACAGATACATCAGAAATTATTTTACAGATCGACCACTTATGCAACCTAGTTATAGAGATCGTCAGGGTGTGGTAAAAGATATGCGTAAACTACATGCAGAAGGAAAACTAACGCCTTATCAAGATGCATTTTGGTTTGGAGAACGTCCTGAAGAAGAACTTTATAATATGGAAAAAGATCCATTCCAAATCAATAACTTGGCTCAAAACACTAAGTTTAAAAATGCTTTGATTGAGCATAGAACTGTCTTAGAAAAATGGGTGAAAGAAACAGATGATAAAGGGCAATATCCAGAAGATCCTCAGCAGTTAAAAGCTACTTATGACCTTTGGAAAGAAAAGCCTCAGTTTAAGAATGCGAAGGTGAATCCAGAGTATCATCAGTTTATGTAAAACTAACTTCAAAGACATAAAGGCTGTGATTACATTCATTATTTAGTAATCACAGCCTTTAATTTTTATAAAAAATATTTATTGAACATTTTATTTAACCTAAATACCAATAATTTATGCCCCAATAAAAAAGTGTGAATATCTTTAATAATTAACTTTTTTTTTATTATTGTTGTAAAGAATTAAAAACAAACTAATTGCACTAGACAACTGACTATTTTTTAGTGTATTTGACTTAATCATTTTTTTTCATGAAAACCCTATTTTTTCTATTCACATTTTTGTGTGTTTCATTTGTTAATTATGCACAAACCACAGCTCAAAAACCTTCCATTAAAGACAGAACTTACCAAATTGAAAACCTCTCCCATTTAAGATGGATTTCTGAAGAATTTCAAGAAGAAGGTTATTATAAATTCATTTTGTTAAATGATATCGATGCTTCTGAAACATCATCATGGAATAACGGTAAAGGTTTTAAGCCTATTGATTTATCACTAAATTTAATCAATTTCGATGGTAGTTATTACACTATCTCAAACTTGGTTATTAATAGAGAAACTGAAGATAATGTTGGTTTTTTTAGAAATACAATTAATACTTACATTACCAACCTTAGCTTAAAAAACCTTACAGTTAAAGGTAGTAATACTGTAGGTGGACTAATTTCTTCTTCTAGTCAAGATGCTATATGTTTGAATATTTTTATTGACGGTGATATCCAAGGAAATAACGTTGTTGGTGGTATTATAGGACGCACTAATTATATTAAATTTTCTAATGTTATCAATTTTGCAAATGTTAAGGGTAAAGACATCGTTTCAGGTTTAATAGGTGAATTAAGGCTCTATTCTAGTTCAATTAATCATTATATAAGAAACAGTCAGAATCACGGTTCCGTTTCCGGTGAAACTAATGTTACCGCATTTTTATCTAATTTTACTAATACTCAGTATAATTTCAGAAAAATAATTAATGTTATAAATACTGGACTTATCACCTCAACACAAGATCAAGCAAAACTTATTACAAGTAAAACGAAAGACAACTTTTTATTTTGTTACAATGATTTTGAAAAATCAGGTATCAACTCGGGTTTAGATGATGTAATAAATCTTTCAACCTCTGATTTCTCAAAACAAGAAAGTTTTGACGAGTCATTTTTAAAAGAAAATGAATTAGGCATTTTTAGTGAAATTTCTAATAATAGTTTTCCATATCCCAATGAATTTTTAAAGCCATTTGTAGTAGATCTTTCTCGTTACAATAGTAATTTCTTAGTAAATGAGGTAAAGAAATATTATAAATTTGGAGATGAGGTAACTA
Source organism: Flammeovirga yaeyamensis (assembly GCF_018736045.1). Lineage (NCBI taxonomy): Bacteria > Pseudomonadati > Bacteroidota > Cytophagia > Cytophagales > Flammeovirgaceae > Flammeovirga > Flammeovirga yaeyamensis. The sequence continues at coordinate 1,950,204 of NZ_CP076133.1, forward strand.
TTGACCCTATTCCAAATATTGGTATGAAAATAACATCAGTTCAAATTAATAATATAAATTATAATGTCCCTTACACATTTACTGCAGATAGAACTAATATAATAAGATCACTATTCGTAAATAAAGAAAATGTTATGCATTTTGATGGTGGAGACGGTAGCGAATTTAATCCTTATTTAGTCAGTACTTTAAAACAACTTCAACAAATCGACTCAGATAGTAAATTAAGGTCCAATTTTTTTGCACTAACAAATGACATTGATGCTTCTAATATAGATGAACTCACTTACAACCAAGGTTTTTTACAAATTGAAGCACTAGCTGGATTAGATGGTAGAGGATATACAATTTCAAATTTAAAACTAAATGGAAATAGTTTTATTGGAACTCTTTCAAAGTTTATAAAAAATCTAACACTAAAAAATGTTACACTAATAAACGCAGAAAAGAATCAAAGTATTTTAATTAATAAAATAATTACTGGTGCCGTTATAGAAAATGTTCATATAGATGGTACTATAGACGGGGATTCCAATATTGGCTTTTTTACTTATGATAACCAAGGTGTGATTTCAAATTGTAGTGCATTTGGAACGATGAGTGGAATTGAACATTTAGCAGGGTTTGCTTATGTTAATAATGGGGCAATTGATAATAGTATTGCAATTATAAATATTAACGCAACTAATAATTCAAGTGGATTTACTTACACTAATGAAAACAATATAAATAATTGTATTTCATATTCTACAATAACACTTAAAGATCAATCTATCGAACAAACTAATATTGGTGGTTTTGTTAGTGAGGAAGCGGAAAACTCAAATATTGAAAATTCCTATTGGTCATCAACATATAATAATGTGAATGAAAATGTAATCAAAGATAATTCTTATTATAGAGATGATGAGTTTATGGGAATTCAAGAAAATTTTCCAAGTTTTGATTTTGATAAAGATTGGGCTATTGGTAAGAATAATTCTTTCAGTGAAGAATCAAGACTATATCTTATAAATCAACTTTTTGACAACAATATAAAAATAGCCACTTATCCTTATCCAAACTTATCAGTTAAAGAAATTGGTATTGGGGGTTATAACTTAGGAGATACTGTAAGACTTTCTATTCCAGAATTTAAAGAAGGATTTGTTTTCTCTCATTGGGAACATCATGGTGAGAATGTAGGTAGAGATGATGTATATGAATTTATAATAGATGGATCTACCGATAACATTGTATCAGCTCATTTCGATATTGATTACACATTTTTTGCAGGAGGAAAGGGTACTCCTTTTTCACCCTTAGAAATTGATAATTTAGCTCAACTAAAGATTATTTCTGAAATACCTCATTTACAGACTTTATGTTTTAACCTTATAGCAGATATTGATGCTTATGATACAAGACATTGGAATGAAGGCAAAGGTTTTACTCCAATTAAAAAATTCTATGGAAAATTTAATGGTCAAGGACATTATATTAAAAATCTATATATCAATAGACCAGAGGAAGATGAAGTTGGGCTATTCAGTTTTTTAGCTGGTGGAAAAGTATATAATCTTAATCTTAGAAATGTTGATATTACAGGAAATTCATATGTGGGAGGAATTGCAGGTAGAGCTGTTGGTTTATCATATTTATTAAAATATATTTATCATTCAAAAATTATCAATTGTTCAATTACAGGAGACATTAAAGCTGAAGGATATCAAGTTGGCGGATTTGTTGGTTTTCTTCAAGATGGTTATGTAAAAAATAGTTACTCTGATGTTAATGTTACTGGAAAAAATACTGCTGGTGGTATTGTAGGATTAGACATGTTTAGCAATATAATATCACGATGTTATTCTGTTGGTATAGTAAATATTTCTGAAATTGATAATCCTCGTGCAGGTGGAATTTCTAGTTCAAAAGCTGATCATTCCAATAAATATTATGATAATTATTACCAAACTCAAGAGAATGATTATACTCAAGAAAGTGAAGGAGTTACAGTATTAACAGAGGAAGAGTTTACTGACCCTTCAAATTTTAATAACTGGCAATTTGATTCATTATATGTGATGAATACCAAGGAATTCACAAACTTTTATAATAAACCTGTTTTAAAAGCTGAACTTGTCGAATTGACCTCCGATTTTTATTCTATTAAACCTGATATTGGATTTGGTAAATATTATAAATACACGGATTTTAGGTTTATTGTTGAAGAACAAGAACATCATGATGTTAGTGAACTATATCGTAATGGAGAAAGTGTTAAGCTTGGTTATAACGAATTTGTAATTACTAAAGATACTGAATATACAGGTGAAGCAACTGCTAAACTTGTACGTGTAAATACCAAAGTTTCTGGAAATTGTAGAATTACTCCAAGTAATCCTGATATCATGTATGGATTTGATCAATTGTTTACATTTGATGTTGGTGAGGGAGAGGAAATTTTAAACATTGTTGTTAATGGAGACACCTTGCCTCCAACAAGTGAATTTTTATTGGAAAGAATCACTGAATCTTCTAGTATAGAAGTAATTGCCACAGGCATATTATCTTCCAAAATAGATAAAACTAACTTATCTATCTATCCAAATCCAACTTATGATAACATTACTATTGAAACAAATGTACTTGGACAGAAGATTGAAATTATTAATATTCACGGAAGAGTTTATAAAACACTATTCTTGAATAAATTAAAAGAAAATATTGATCTAAGTAGGCTTCCAAAGGGTCTATATTTTATAAAAATGAGAGATAAATCTTTCAAAGTGATAAAAAATTAATTGTACAAGTTAATTTAAATTAAGGCTATCTTCTTATTTCAGAAGGTAGCCTTTTTCTATTTAGCTAAACTCATAAATTTACATTCAACCCAAAATAAGCTATCGAATTTAAATTCTCCGTAAGCGGTACCTCTTTATGATTGTAATAAATCTGATGTCTTACATTAAGTCCTAGCCATTTATTCACCATAAAATTGAAAACCAACAAATTACCAAAACCCATATATTCCGTGTCTTTCATCGATTGGTAAGTGAGTACCTCCCACTCTAATTGAAACATCTTTGATATCGGAAATTTAGCACGAATTAAACCACTCCAACTAAAAGCTTCATGGAGAGGTGTTTCTGTAAATTGGAAATTCAAATAACCCGCCATCACATGTAGTTGCAAGTAGCTATTCGGCTTTTGTTTTAAAATATTCCAACCCATACCTCCTCCTAAAAAAGAAGATTTATCAATATGATACGATTGTGCAAAACCATTTAAACCATACACTATTGGATATACCTTTTGCTGATGTCCATATTGTAACATTCCGCTCACCCAAAAATCGTCTACCACTTCAAATTCCTCTACTTTTATATATTGATAATTTATATCAAGAACTGCGTTGATCTTAGAATTATGCAGAGTCGATCTCCAAGTGGGCATAATACTGTATTGACTTAGATTACCTGATTGATGTCGACCAATTAAAGAAATTCTATTATCCCATTTTAAAGTATCAATTTCTTGACTAAAGACATAGGTGCTGATAAGAAGCAAAGTAGAAAAGAGTAGCGTTTTCATAATGTTTGATATATTATTATTGTACATACAATAATTGGATTAAAAAAATATATTCGTTTTTACAACTATTGTACATACAATAGTAAAGAAGATATTTAGATTAAACAATTTTTTGATAGAAAACTTTTAAGAAAGGTTAGGTGATTCAATAGAATATTATTACATTCACATCACAATATTTGTTTAAACAATAATAACACCCTTAATCAAAAAATGAAACTATTCGAAAGCTACCAACTAGGTGCTACTTCATTAGCCAACAAAGTAGTGATGGCACCCATGACTCGATCAAGAGCAATTGATAATATTCCTGGCGACTTGATGGCAGAATATTATGGTCAAAGAGCTAGTGCTGGACTTATTATTACAGAAGGAACCGCTCCCTCTCCTAATGGATGTGGTTATCCTAGAATTCCTGGGATATGGAATCAAGCGCAAATAGAGGGTTGGGCTAAAGTTACCAAAGCGGTACATGATAATGGTGGTAAAATCTTTATGCAAATTATGCATACTGGGAGAGCTTCTCATCCTGCGAATATGGGATCAGGAACGAAAGTTGTCGCGCCATCAGCCATTCAATTAAGCGGAGAAATGTGGACAGACGCTGAAGGTATGCAAGCCTATCCTGTTCCCCAAGAAATGTCAACAGAAGATATTAAAACAGCCATTCAAGAATATGTAGATGCAGCTAAGAATGCGATCAAAAGTGGAATGGATGGTGTTGAACTACACAGTGCAAACGGCTACTTGATGGAACAATTCTTAACGCCTCATTCGAATCAAAGAAGGGATGAATACGGTGGATCTATAGAAAATCGTAATCGCTTTATTCTAGAAGTTGCCAAAGGTGTTACAGATGCTATTGGAAGTGATAAAGTAGGTATTAGAGTTTCGCCTTATGGTGTTTTCAATGATCAAGGACCTTTTGATGAGTTAGAGGCTCAATATGAGGCATTAGTTAAAGGCTTAAATGATTTAGGTCTTACTTATATTCACGTTGTTGATCATTCTGGAATGGGTGCTCCTGAGGTTCCTGCTAGTATAAAAGATGAAATTCGAAATCAATTTAAGAATACATATATCTCAAGCGGGGATATGACAAAAAGAAAAGCAGAAATCGTTTTGGAAGCCAATGAAGGTGACTTAGTAGCTTTTGGTCGCCCTTTTATTGCTAACCCCGATCTCGTTCATCGACTTGAAGAAAATATTGATTTAGCTGCTCCAGATTTTGATACTTTCTACACTCCTGGAGAGAAAGGATATACCGATTATCCAACTGCATAAAAAGCTAAAGGCCATCATTAGATGGCCTTTTTCATTTATAATATTGTCACACAAACACTTAGAAATTGATCAAATTATCTGTAGTTGGTCAAAATGTTGTTCCAACACCATCTTTTGACCATGAATCATTGCTTTTTCTAGAACTTCTCCGCTTAGACTTGTAAAACCTTCCACTTTAAGTTCCTTCAAAGCTATTTGATATAAACCTGATAAAACTCCTGAAGCAGCCATAACCACTTCTACACTTTGGTTTTGCAGGTAAGAAAGTTCATTTCCTAAAAGTAAACCACTTAAGAAGTAAAAATTAGATTGATACATTTCTGTATCTTTTCCTTTTGATTTACCTTCTTCTTGAAGACTTTGAGCTTGAGCCACCCACTGTGCTCTAATTCCAAATAAGGATCCTAATAGTTCTCCTTTACTACCTTTTCTTACTCCTTCTAAAAATGCTTTTTCACTTTCCTCATTCATTTTTGAGGACATCAAAAATTCTTTTAAAATAGAATGCTGAGAAATTATTTCGAATAATTCACCCGTCATAAAAGTTTGAAAAGAATTATAAGATCCTCCTTCAAATTTTAAATGTTTACTATGTGTTCCAGGTAATAACAAATAACAATCATTCTTAAGGTATTTCATCAGTCCAATGGCTTGAACCTCCTCTCCTCTCATGACATCATTTGTTGTTTTTACTCCTGAAATTAGAATCAGATCAATATGATCATTTAAATCAAGATGTTTGATATTTAACGTATCTACTTTATCGCTAATAGGCATAGTAGCATACTCCATATCAATCATTCCCATTGTAGAGGTAATCATACCACAAGCAACAATGGTGAGCTCCTGATTTATATCAACTATTTGTTGAAGTTGTGAAAGAAGATACTCCGAGAAATAAGCTTGTCGATCAGCCTTCCCTTCTGATAGAAAAGATTGATACAGCTTCTTCACTCCCATTTCTGTTTTATGTTCTTTTATGACTTCAAGAGAATTGAAATCTATTAATCGAACACGGAAATTGGAGGTCCCCCAATCACAACTTACAAAATGTTTTGGCTGTTTCATCTACTGTTATTTACTTGAAATGTCAGTGATAAATGAATGTGGTTCGTATATCTACTGTGTAGCGATAGGTTGAAACCTATCGTTAAGGATATTAGTTGATTTCTAGTGTGTTGCAAGAACTTATTTCTTACTTGAAACATACTTTATTATCATTCTCTAAAGAGGGGTTGAAACCCCTCTTATAAAACCACATTATCTTTTTTATAATTTTCTAGAGATACGCTTTAGTACCAAATAGTCATCCAAAGCAAACTTCGAACAGTCCATACTAATACCACTATTCTTCACTCCTAAGTGAGGCAAGTTGATATCGTATTTCACACCGTTTTGTTGAACTTCTCCAAATTCCAAAGCCATAGCAACTGTTTCCAACAGCTCTTCGTCTTCTGTGAAAACATAAGAAGCTAAACCAGCAGTAGAATCATTTGATAGTTCAATCACTTCCTCCAAAACATTGAATTTCATGATCACACAAACAGGACCGAAGACCTCATGCTGCAAAATGTCAGCTTGTCTATTCTCCATTTCGATCACAGTTGGAGCGAAGTAATTTCCTTCTCCTTCGATCTTATGTCCACCTGCTAGGATTTTACCACCCTCTCTCACACACTCATCAACAAAATGTTGTACAGATTTAACTTGTGCTTGATTGGCTAAAGGTCCCATATTGATACCTTCTTCTTGGAAGAAACCTAATTTCGTAGTTTTCGCACTATCGGTAAGTTTAGTGATGAACTCATCATACACTCCTTCCTGAATGAAGAATCTGTTTGGTGCTACACAAACTTGACCTGCGTTTCCTCCAAACTTAATGGCATTAGTGATGCCTAAAGCATCTTCCATATTACCATCATTAAATAGAATGAATGGAGCATTACCACCACATTCCATTGAGTATCTTTTGATGGAAGTCTTAACAGATTGTTCGATTAGTTTTTGTGCCGTGAATGTAGAACCAATCATAGTGATTAGTCTTGGTATCGTACTCTCACATAAAGGAATACCTACATTTTTACGATCGCCACAAAGTACCGTGATCACCCCTTTAGGGAAACCTACTTCGTGCGCTAGTTCTGCTATAATTAATGAGGAAATGGTTGATGTTTCTGATGCTTTGATAACAATAGAACATCCTGTAACTAAAGCTGGACCCAACTTAAAACCAAGGTTTAATAATGGGAAGTTCCAAGCTAAGAATGCAGCAACCACACCTAATGGTTGATACACCATTCTATGAGAGTGAGTACCTGCACGATCCTCAATAGAGAAATTCTCTTTGATACGCATTTCGTGAGCGTAAAACTCTAATGAATCAGTAATACTTTGAAGGTCTTCTCCAGAAGCCTCCCATGTTTTACCCATTTCATGACATACAGCTTCTCTCAGACGATCTCCGTTCTCCAACATTTTTTCACGAAGTTGAAGTACTTTTTCTAAACGCTCCTCTAAGGGAGTATTCGACCAAACTTTGAAACCCGCTTCTGCAGCATCCAAAGCACGTAATGTGTCTTCTTTTGTTGCTTGAGCGATTTCACAGATCGGTTGATTATCATGAGGACATAATGCCATTGATGTTTCACGGTTGGAGCCATCTACGAACTCACCGTCGATATATAGTTTTTTGCTTCCGAATTTAAGCAAACTCTTTTCTACTGTCGATTGCATATTTTTCTAGGAATTCTTCGTTAACATCTACACCTAAACCTGGAGTATTAGGTACTTTAATTTCACCATTAATCACTTCGATACTAGGGATAGTAACATCGTCTCTTAATGGATTTTCTGTACGATCCAATTCAATCATTGGAGCGTCCATATACATTCTACCTGGGTTTTTATCTAGATTACCCACAAAATGCACCGCTGCACTTATGGCAATCCAAGTACCCCAAGAGTGAGGAACAATATCCTTATGGTAAGCTGAAGCTAAAGCAGCAATACGTTTTGCTTCTGTCAGACCACCTGTTGCTGCAATATCAGGTTGTGCAATATCTACGCAATCGTTCTCAAACAGTCGTTTGAAACCGTGTTTATGATATTCACACTCACCACCAGCAATAGGAATAGTTGTGTTTTCTTTCAGCTTTTTGTAACCATTATAATCTTCTGGGTGAACAGGTTCTTCGAACCAGCCAATATTCAGATGCTCAATCTTTTTCGCCAATTCCAATGCTTCTCTATAATTGTAAGCATGGTTAGAATCAATCATCAAACGAACATCATCACCTAAAGCTTCTTTTAATAAATGAACATAGTGCAAGTCCTTTTCAAGACCCAATCCTACTTTCATTTTCGCTGCTTTAAAGCCACTTCTTTTGTAGAATTCAGCTTCTTTTCTTAGATCATCATCCAAGGTTGGAGAATCTGTAAAATAGAAACCTGTAGCATATGGATTGATGATTGGATTTTTCACACCTCCTAAAAGCACTGATACAGGTTGGTTCAACACCTTCCCTTTACAATCCCAGATGGCTAAATCGATGGCTGAGATAGCCGCGTTAAAGATGCCGCTTCTACCAAAATCAAGTGATCTTAAGTACATCACTTGCCAAATTTTTTCGTTTTCCAAAACATTCTCGCCTAATACGAAAGGTTTGAAAAACTCTATCCCCTGCTTGATCATGTCCGCAGGTCCATAACCTTCTCCCCATCCATAAGTTCCGTCTTCTAGCGTAATTTTCACTAAACAGATCTTACGAGATGCGTAGTGCCACTGGGAAAAGAAAAACGGTATTTCCAGATCTTGTGACAATACATAGGGTTGAATATCTATTATTTTCATTTTTAATCGTTTTTTCTAGGCATTCGCATACCCCAACACACAAATCGCAAATATCAATACTGCCAAACCACCCAATAAAATTTTAAAAGGTCCGCTAGCATTTTTCCACTCACCAGAACGGTAACCCCAAACATTACTAACAATCAATGAGATACCAAGCATCATTGGCCATCCTACTACAGGACCTAAATCGCCCATAGCTGCGGCACCTTGACCATAAACACCTAAGGCTGCAAACCAGAATAAACCAGCTGCAATGGACCAGAAGTATGCCTTTTTACTACCTGCAACGTTAAACTCACCAAACGATTTATTGGAGACCATTTTGAATAAAGCAAAACCTGCATTCATAATGTAAGCACCAATAAGTACCACTACCCATGCTACCAAACTAGCGTCTGTTGGATTAACACCGTATTTCGTTGTAGCTAATTCAGCTACTGGTAAAGCATTCGAGAATCCTACATTCAATAATGCGGAAAGCACACCACTTGTCACGGCAATAGCAACACCTGTTTTAATCGATTTTTTAGGAGCTGTCTTTGGAGGAGCTGCAACCATTACATCACCATCTTCTTCTACTTCTTCCTCCTCAGCTGCATTCTGAACTTGATCTCTTTTCACACCAGCAATTGCTGTTATACCAACGCCGACTAGTAAGAAAGCAACACCTACCAATACAATATTGAAATTAGCAGGTAGCTCATCCATCTGGAACATCGGAATCAAAGAGCCTACCGAAGCCGCTAAGCCCATCACGATTCCATATGTGATACTCACTCCAGTGTATTCCACTGAAACACCGAAGAGAATTCCACCGATTCCCCAAAGGAAACCAAATAACATCGCCATAAATAAGACATTAGTAGCTGTCTCAGAGATAATTGTATATGTTTCTGGTACTGCGATGTAAGACCAGATCATTGGGAAAGCAATCATAGCAACCGTTGCATGAACGATCCACCAGTTCTCCCACTTAAGGGGAGCGATATGTTTCATACCTAATCCAAACGTGCCTTGAAAAAAACTGGCACATAAGATTAAGACAATAGCTAAAGTATTCATTGTTGTTTATTTATTCGCTCTACTCAGATGAGAATTTTTTTTAATACCTAAGAAAGGACGTTGCGATGCAACGTCCCTACTAGATTATAAGTTATTCCAAATCACTGGCATGAAGACTGTCATTTCTGACTCTCCTCTGTTTGACCAAGAGAAATATGGAACCATTTTGATCGTCGATTCTGTAAACTCAGGTTTAGATACTGTAGAATACATACTCGCTTCGATCGATTGATCTTTTCTGATTAGGATTGGTGCTTCTATAGTAGCCACACCACCTAAGAAATCCTTTTCATAATTTACTTTTAGAGGAGCACCGCCTTTGATGTACACATCAAGAATTTTTGATCCTTCAGGTAGATCTGGAGTTTCAACACAGTATACAATTGGCCCTCTTCTTACTGCAACTTGGTTTCTAGCTTCTTCCACTAATGGATTGGCCTCTACCAATTTCACGTCCATTGGCATATCAATAGTGATGATATCACCTTTCTTCCACTTTCTATTTACAGTAGTAAATTTACCTGCTACTACTTCTGATTCAACAGCTTCACCATTTACTTTTACAGTAGTACCGTGTGCCCAATCAGGAATACGAAGCATCATATCAAATGGCTTTTTCTTCGCTTTTTCTACAGTAATATTTACTGCTCCTTCCCATGGGTAATTTGTTACTTGATTTAAGATGATGTCAGAACCATCTTCCAACTTCGTTTCCAATCTGTTACCACCATACATGTTTACTGCGATACCATCATTTGATAAGCTGTAAGCCCAGTTCGCTGATTTTGCTACAGTTCTTACAATGTTTGGAGGACAGCAGAAGCACTCTAAATAGGGCTCTCTGTGAGGAGTTTCTGTATTGTGCTTAGAATAATCTCTTGATCCTTGAACCATTCTCAAAGGATTAGAGTAGAAGTAATCTTTACCTTCAATTGAAATACCAGACAAACCTGAGTTATATAATACCAACTCCATAATATCAGCATACTTCGACTCACCGTGTAAACCTAACATTCTGTAAGAGAACATCGAGTTACATACATTCGCACACGTTTCATTGTAAGCTGTCATGTTTGGCATCATGTAAGCATCAATAAAACCTTCTTCAATTTTATCTCTGTTTGTCGAAGCACCATAGTGGGCTTGACCTACTGCACCTGTTACGTACATTTTCTTATCCGTAACGTTCTCCCATAAACGATCTAAAGCATCTACTAAAGCTTTTTCACCTGTTTCAGCAGCTACATCAGCAGCACCTGCATAATAATACAATGCTAAAACTGCGTGTCCTACTGCTTCATCAGCTTCTCTTAATGGCACTCTTTCTTGTACCATATCACCAATTGGGTAACCTTTCGTTTCAGGAGTTTCTTCTACTTTATATTTACCTCTATTGTTGATAAATCTTTCTGCTAAATCAAGATATTTTTTATCTCCTGTAGTTCTGTACATTTCAACTAGACCCATAATTTGTGTTTGGTTAAAACCAAAACGACCATATCTAGGATCATCAGTATTGAATGTTTTATATAATAAGTCAGCATGCTTGATAGCAATGTTTAAGAAGTTATCCTGACCAGTAATTCTATGATGAATACAAGCAGATGTCAATAAGTGACCCGTATTATACATCTCATGGTACTTACGGTTTTCATATCTATCAACATTGCTTCTTAGTTGAACTTGAGTTTGTAAATAACCATCCTCTTCTTGTGCTTTAGCAATAATATCGACGTAACCATCAATTTCTTCAAGCAACTTTTTATCTCCATTTTGAGCATACACATACATCGCTGCTTCCATCCACTTGTAGAAGTCACCGTCATGCCAATGCATACCCTTATGCTTACCTTCTTTTAAACCCGCAGCAATTTTAAAGTTGTTTAGCGCATGTCCTACTTCACCAGTAAGCACCTCTCCCATATATGGAACCATAGAATGCTCTGCAGTATGAAATTTATCTGCCCAAAATCCTTCAGTCCACTTACAGTCGCCTATATTAATTGATTTTAGATGTACGTGAGGTGTCTCACCTTGTCCTAAAATTCCCTTTTCTTGTGCTAGTGACATATTCGACATCATTGCCGCACATGCCAAAACTAATAATTTTTTCATTTGATAATATTGATAATTAATCTTCTAAGAATTGATAACCGAGATATTTACTATAAAAAATTTGTTCATTTCTATGAACCTGAGATCGACAAAAAATATTTATTATCGATCTTAAGTTATAATGTAAAAGTAGACGTATTTAGGGGTAAAGAATTCCTAAAAATTATCATTTGAATATAAAAAATTAGCCTAATTTACCCTTATGAGTATTTGATATAAAAAATAGGCCTCTCTGAAACAGAAAGGCCTATAATGAAGACATAGGTGGTGTCTTCTATTTTATAATTAACTTTGATGTTTGCGTCAGTGTATCTGTTACAATTTGAATGATGTAGATACCTTCTGCTATTTGGAGTTCTTCTGGAGCAATTCTAATATTCGATTGGTTATTAAATCCAACAGAATAAATAGTATGTCCTTGTAAATCGATAAGTTGAACTGTACCTGTAGCTTTCTGATTCCAACCCACTTTTAAAGCACCTGATGAATATGGGTTAGGATATACATAACTGTTCACCGATGTGAAGTTATCAATATTCGTCACTTTGCCAGATGAAGACGAAACGCTCCATAAAAATTCTGTAGCTCCCTCTAAAGTGGCATTTGCTAGTAACGGTTGGTTGACATTACTCGCATCAACTGCTAAATACAATCCATTAATTTTTGCTTTTATCAAAAGATTACCTGATGCTGCAAGCTCAAACGTAAATTTCTGACGATCAAAAATACCTGTTGCACCACATTTTATTGGCGTACCTGTACCTGATGCTGCCGTCACGAATTTATTCGTATTTGCATTTTGTAATACCATATAACCATCTGATTCAATCACAATATATTCTTCCAATGAAGTAACCATAGTTTCTGTTGCTTGCAAAGCTGTTCCTGAACCTAAATTCACGGTTACGTATTCACTATCAAGTGTGCTCAACCAAATTTGTGAACCTGCCTCTGGTAATGTTGAACCTACCGGAGGTTGTCCATTGTCTATAGCACTTACTGTAACCAGACAAGTAGCAGTAAAACCACCATCCGTTGTCGTTACTGTCACCGTCGCTGTTCCTTCAGCAATTGCCGAAACTACTCCATCCACAACACTTGCTACTGAAGTATTAGATGATGACCATGAAATAGATGCATCTGTAGCATTCGCAGGTAGCACTGTTGCTAGCAAGCTATAAGATCCACCTTCATCTAAATCCAATGTACTATTTGATAATTGAACAGATTCTACAGAAACATTTGGCTCTCCTTCAGTCACTTCTTCCAGCGACCAATCATCTACATAATATTGTCCGCCTTCGTTATTCCAAAACCAAACTCTATATTGTTGTTGTGCGCTACCTGTAGTAAAAGTGATACTTTGTTTTTCATAGTTAGTTGAGGTAATTAATGCGTTTTCTATAAATGTAGAAGTAGTATAATTGGTCACACCTAAATAAACAGATTGACCTTGAGACCCCACTTTACCGTAAGCACTTAATGTATATGTTTTATTTGGAGCAAGAGTAACAATTTGATTAATTGATCCATTGCCGTTCACAAATCCAGCATTCGAACCAGATAATACTTGAGCAGAACCAACAGAAGCATTACCTTCTAAATTCCACTTCGACATATCTGTCAATTCAAATCCTGGGTTGTGAATTAAATTCATGTTTTTATTTACTGTAACCGTTGCAGAAGCAGTAAAGCTTCCATCGTTTGTTGTTACAGTTACCGTTGCTGTTCCTTCGTTTACACCTGTAACTACTCCGTTAGATACAGTTGCAACATTGGTATTTGAACAGCTCCAAGTCACACCTTTATTAGAAGCATTAGAAGGTGTGACTGTTGCCGAAAGATTGGCTGTTGCTGTTTCATAAATACTTACTGATGATACTGATAAGCTCACTCCATCTACAGGAACAACTACTATATCACCCTCATCTCCAACAACAATTTGGAAATTATCTACAGATGCTTCTGTTGATGACCAGAACCATAATCTATAATTTGCTTCTTGTGCACCAGTAGTAAATGTGATAGAACCATTATCAAAAGAAGTGGATGTGAATTCATAATTTTTCACCAATTCATTTGATATCGCTTCATTAATACCAAAGTATGCCTTTGTTCCATTAGATTTTACCTTACCGCTTGCAGTAATAGTGTATGTTGTATTTGCAGCTAACGTTATGTTTTGTGCTACACTACCGTTGTTTACAGTAACACCATAATTTCCATTAGCTACATCAGAAGTTTGGATTTCGTGAATACCCGAACCTGCATTCCAATAGTTCAGAGAACCTTCTTCGAAATCAGGGTTGCCAATTTCCCCTAAACCCAATTCAGGATTATTGTTTGTCCCTGTTTTTTCCCAAACTCTCACATAATCTACAAACATAGTTGTAGGCATACCCGGCAATGCTGCTTTTGCTCTTTCATTGGTTTCTGGATTCACCGCATTGTTTCGGTTGTTGTAAAACTCAACAAATGGCTTTCTTAAACCTAAAGAAAGCGTCACGTTCATTGGTCTGTACCAATACGTATTTGGCTTTCTACCGATTTCAACACCATCTACATACCAAATAATTTCTTGCTCGTTTACCTCACAACCATAAATATGGTATTCATCTCTTGGATCCCAAGGTGCACGGTATTTTAGCAATTGCTCATCCGGATGCATTTTAGGTCTTCTCCAAACACTTTCATTTCCTTGCTTTACTACTGCGTGCAAGTTATGATCCATGTCTTGGATATCATCTTGATGTCCTTCGTACCAATCAAATTGTTGTAATTCTACTACATCAATTTCACTGTAAACTGTTTGACCATTGCCTACTGAATGATCAAAATTAGAGAATAACCAGAATGATGGACAAACCCCTTCACCAATAGAAGCACCTTTAATTTTTGCTTCATAATAGCCATAAGTAAATGTTTGATAGGATTTAAGAATACCTGATTTAAAATAGGTATCTCCATCGTTTTGGTTGTTAGGATTCTGACGCATTGTCAATTCTGCAACACCGTCTACAATCTTAACATTGTTTGCATTGTCCCACTTCCATGCTGTCGTATTTGGAAGATTTCCTGTACGAATCCATTTCGCCCAATCGGGAGAATCTCCATTGAATTCGTCCGATGCACTCCATCGGATTTCCCACTCATCGTTGGGATTGGCAGTTTTAGTTGGTTTTTGTGCCATTAGTTGGACCGACACAAAAAGCATTAGTGTAGATAAAAGACAAATCTTTGTTGTCTTTAAGAGTGTAAAATAGTAAGTCATAATATGCTGGTAAAAATTTACTGAAACCACTTTGGTTTCATCAAGTAAATAATTCATTATCGCCACAATTTATAGATTAACACACCCCTTAACTTCTTGATTTTTAACCTGCTCTAATCAAAAATTAACTAGTTGTTTTATAACACTTTGCACTATTAATTTTGCTTCTGAAATCGAATATTTAACTACTCTAAATCAATAAATTAGAACAAAAAAAAGCTGTCACCCGAAAGTGACAGCTCTTATCAAAATTATTCAAATATATCGCAATTCAATAAATTTACGGTCTTCTTTGGTAATGTGAAACATTGATATTATCAATATGTACAGTGCAATTTTTATCACCAGTTTGAGCAATTTTAATTGCCATACTAAATGACTCTAGTACATTAGTTATATCAAGTACATCTTCCATATGATACCATTGTCCTTCAGGTAATCCACCAATAGAGTGGGCTTTCTCTGCACCACCTGCACCCCAGTTAATATACATACGAATATTTGTAGCAAACTGATTAGGTACTGACGGATCAATATTTCCTGAATTTTCTTCTAGGTATAAATCAAACGAGATCTTCACTTTGTTACCTGCATCAGGATGTGGAGAATAAGGGAATCTATGTAGCTCTCCATTTGAGAATGGTGAAACAACTGTACCATTACCCCATGCACCTACACCATTGTATGGGTTTACAGAAATTTTCAAACTTTTCGAACCTGATGTTACATGCTCTGATGTTTTTTCTAACGTGTTCGTAAAGTCACCACCTAACCAATCAGGTTGTCCTGCGTTCCAGTTAACTGAAGCATCTTCCATATCGTAATCAAAACCACCTTCTTTTAATAGGTTTAAAGAATAAACTTCTAGTTCTTCGTCTGTAAATGATGTCGCTCTAGCAGCATCAGCAGATTCTAATCTACCTTCAGTGAATGAAACAGTGACCATATCATCATTATAGATAACTTCAGTACCTAAATCAAGAATCACCTTACTTGCATCATCCGGATCAAGGAATGCATCTACAATTTCAGGATTAATTGTCGCACCTTTTGCTGTTTGAATAACTACACTAAAGTCCTCTTTGTTAAGAGAATTAGCATTTAAACCTCTTGAGAATTTGATTGTAGGTTTTTGACTCGCATTCGATGCCACTTCCTCTAATGTTAATGGCTCATCAGAACGAACACACTTCACAAAATCAACTACTGCTAAGGTATCTGAACTCATTGGTTGTGGACGTAAGAACACTGGTGCAATGCTGTATACTTTATCTAAAGTAACGTATTTCACATCGAAAGTACCCATTTCAGCATTTTGAGCTAACAACTCAGCCCCAAAAAATTCACCTTGAATTTGAGTAGGATTACCTTCTGCTTGATAAGTGAAACGTAAAACACTTCCAAAAGGAATGTCTTTAGGAGTTTCTACATTTTCTAATGGAATCTCATCACCCAAAGTACCATCTGTATTTAAGATGTTTGCTTTTACTGATTTTAATTCCACTTTAGGCATTACTGTTACAGTAATAACAGTATCAATCTCATTCGTTTCTCTTGGAGTTTCTTCAGTACCTACATAAGCATTCCCTTTGAATACTTGATGTAATTTCACATCATATGTACCGACCATATGGAAAACCCCTCTTACCTGAACATCTTCAGGATTACCTTCTACAGTTACAGTATCATCGCCTGGGAAGATCCACTGACGACTTTCGACACCTTGTGAAACATCGGCAAAATCAATGTGTTGATTCATGTTGATGATGTTTCCATTACCAGATTGGGAGATTTTAATTACACTATGGTTTGGTGTAATCACTTCTGGATTATTCATCACCTCACCACATCCTACTAAAAGTAGGAATAGTGAAGCTAGAAATATATAACTATTTTTTAATATTGATTTCATAGAATTATGACTTAAAGTGCTTCGTTAGCTTGCTTTTCAGCCGCTGGAATAGGGAAATAATCGTGTCTAGATGATTCGTAGAAGTTCCAGTTATTTACGAAATCCGGACGTACTCTTTGCTCGATAAATAAAGGAGCTTTTAGAGGTGCATTAGGATCGTAATCAGCGATACGCTGATTCTCATCGTTATGTAGCGTAGTAAATACTTCTTTTACTATACCCCATCTAACTAAATCTCTCCATCTTGAGTTTTCGAACCCTAACTCTGTAGGTCTTTCTACCATTCTTAAGTGAGTTCTTACATTTTCGATTGTTGCAGGAACAACTGGTCTTGCACCGTGTAAGTCTCTTGAGATATGCAATTGTGGAATACCACCTGAACTGATATAGTCCGCTAATGTTACAACACCCGCTCTTGCTCTTACTTTGTCAATATATTCGATCGCAACGTTAAGGTTGTTTTCTCCTTCTAAAACTGCTTCAGCATACATTAAGTACACATCTGCTAATCTCATGTGTTTGAAGTGGATAGATGATCTCCATTCAGGATCTTCTACATCTAAGTGGTACCAGTTAGCATATTTCTTTACATAACTTGACTCACCGAATGTCCATCTTCTTGGCACTTCTGCTTTTAAATCTGCAGGAGTTTTATTGTAATATAACCCTTCTGCATCTCTACCAGCTAGAGTAGCTGAATATCTTGGTGAGTGACCTGAAGAATTTGGAATTGAGTCTGCAGTAAATAACTCATGTGCCCAATATGTAGGCATTAACGATTGCCATCCACCTAAAGAATAAGGACCTAACCATCTTGCCAGAGTTGATGACTCCGCACCTGGTGTACCAGGGCTATCATCTACAATACCTGAGTTAGGAGTACCTGGGTTAACAGAACCATCGAATGGCACTTCCATAATAGACTCTGAATTGTAAATTACATCGTGTCTAAAGTTCTCAGCATATTGAGAAGTTAATGAGTAAAGACCAGAGTCAATTACTTTTTTAAATTCAGCTGCTGCTTTTGTCCAATCTTTGTTGTATAGGTGAACTTTACCCATCAAAGTAGTCGCCATACCCCAAGTAGCTTTACCTAAAAGTGCTTCAGGACGAGTTAATGGAAGTTCAGCCATTGCAAACTCTAAATCCGGAATAATTACTTGGTTAGTCACCTCCTCTAAAGAAGAAAAAGGAACATTGTGATTTGTTGTCTTAGAAGACAATTTAATTACACCACCACCATATGAGTGTGCTAATTCAAAGTAGAAGAATGCTCTTAAGAAACGAGCTTCCGCTATAAGTTCTGTCTTTCTTTCTTCTGATAATACCTCCATAGTTGGGATATTATCAATTACTTGATTAGCTCTGAAAATACCAGTATATAATTCTGCCCATTTGTTGAATACAGGGGTATCATTATCAGGAATAGTAAATTCAGTATAAGGATAATGTCTTACCCAATCGTTGGTACCACCCATGTCACTTCTAATCATGTCATAAGTTAAGTTACCACCACTAACCGATTGGAATTGTAGTGCTGCATAGGCTGTAGTTAATGCTGCCTCTGCATCAGATTCTGTTTTCCAGAATGTCTCTTCTGTTAACGCATTCGGGTTGTTTCTCGTAAGAAAACTATCATGATCACACGAAGTTAAAACCACCAAGCTTGCGAAAAGGAATATTAATTTATTTTTTAAAGTATTCATAGTTTTATACTTTTTAGAAACTTAGTTGAGCGCCAATTAAAAACTGTCTAGCCACTGGATAGTTACCTCTATCTACACCTCTCATGTAAAGACCATCACCACCAACTTCTGGATCATAACCAGTATATTTTGTGAATGTGAATGGGTTGACTGCAGAGATATAAAGTCTAGCTTTAGAAATACCTGTTGAAGAATCAAGTAAATTACCTAAGTTGTATCCTAGTGTCATTGTTCTAATTCTGAAGTAAGTACCGTCCTCAATCCATAAATCTGAGTAAGAACGAACGTTTTGAGATTGTCTGTTTAATGACAATGGAATATCTGAATTTGGATTTTGTGGCGACCACATACCCATTAACTCTTTGTGTCTTCCTTCAGCGTAAGCATATAATCTAGCACCGTTAATGATTTCAGCACCATGAGAGTAGTAACCTTGGATGAAGAAATCGAAACCTTTGTATTCTAAAGTAGCTACAAGACCCATTTCGAAATCTGGCATACCTGAACCAGCATATACTCTATCATTGTCGTCAATTACACCATCACCATTTTGATCTACAAAACGAACATCTCCTAAACGAGCGTTAGGGTTGATAGTCTCTTGGTAAGCTTTTAATTCCTCTTCTGTCTTAAGAATACCATCTGTTTTCACTAAGAAGAAAGATGCTGCCTCATAACCTTGAGCCATGAATGTAGTGTTATCCATCCAGTTATGCGTCAATGAAGGACGACCTCCTGCAAAACCTCTTTCAACACCATTTAAGTTATTGATCACGTTAGTATTTCTTGTGAAAGTAACGCCAAAGTTATAATTCAAACCATATTTCGTTTGGTTCTTATAATTTAGAGCCAATTCAATACCACGGTTCGTCATATCACCAGCATTCAATGTATAAGTTCTATATTCAGCTACTTCTGAGTTTGCACGAGTTACTGCTGCACCTGAAGATAAAGGTAATTGCTGACCTAAGATCATGTTTTGCTTATCGTTCTCATAGATATCTGCTGTAAACTGTATTCTATCGTTCCACATACTTA
Source organism: Flammeovirga yaeyamensis (assembly GCF_018736045.1). Taxonomy (NCBI): domain Bacteria; kingdom Pseudomonadati; phylum Bacteroidota; class Cytophagia; order Cytophagales; family Flammeovirgaceae; genus Flammeovirga; species Flammeovirga yaeyamensis. The sequence goes on from NZ_CP076133.1 coordinate 1,970,018, forward strand.
AGTCAACACCCACGTTCTTAGCGATAGAAGTCTCCCACATTATACCTGGGTTAGCGAATCTTCTTTGTGTTAAACCTGGAGTTAATACCTTACTTGAACCGTAGATGTAGTTAATACCAGATTCGATTACTCTACTAGCAATATATGGGTTATTACCTACTCTATTGTTACCTAGTTCAGCATATGAACCTCTTACTTTAAATCCGTTAATGAAGTCTACATTCCAGAAGTTTTCTTTGTCTACGTTCCAACCAACTGATACACCTGGGAAAACATCAAATCTGTTTTCTGGGTTGAACTGAGAAGTACCATCACGTCTTAAAGACACTGACAACATATACTTACTCTTATAGTTGTATTGCAGACGACCCATCATACCTACCATTGCGGTTTCGTTTAAACCACCTGTAGGGTTTGAAGAAGAAACTGTAGCACCTGGTACTTGAATAGCGTTATTACCATTTTCAGCAAATGATGCTGCTATACCAGTAGTTTTGTTCGTAAATTCTTCGAATGAATAAGTTCCTGTAAAGTTGAAGTTATGGTCTCCGAATGACTTATCATATGAAAGGATATTTTCCCAAGTATAACGTGTATTCCATACATAATCCTCATTTAAACGAGCATTTGGTCTTGAAGCTGTTGGGTTAAAGTTACCATTAGCATCCAAGATGATATATTTAGGCTGGAATCTCTTTCTAGTAGCATTGTACATGTTAGCACCTGCTCTTACTTGGAATTTAAGACCTTTCACAATTTCGTATGACGCATTGAATGCTACGTTAAACCTTTTGATATTCTCCTCATCAGTGTTTGATAAGATACCTGATAAATAAGAATATGTAATTTCGTTTTGATCTGGAATCTGGATGATATCGCCATTAGTTGGAAGTTCTTCGATTGGAGTGTTCCAAGGCATTTGACGAATTGCTTGCTCATACAATCCCCAAGGCTCTCTTTGTCTGTTTTCATTTTGGAATCCAACTGAAGCAAACATTTTGAATTTATCCTTGTTAATTGAACCTGTTAAACGAGTTGCCAAACGGTCGAAACCAGAGTTAATCAAAATACCTTCTTGGTTAAAGTAGTTAACGTTGGCGTTCACCATCAAATCACCTTTACCAGAAGAAACATTCAATTCGTAGTTTTGAATAGCTGCATTATCGTTTTGGATTGTTCCAACAAAATCAGAATTATTTTCCAAAGCTCTTGGGTTCACATCTAGGACTGTTGATGGAACACCTGTTGCTTCTGATTTAATTTGATCGAAGTAGAACTGCTCATGCGTATTCATTAATTCAGTACCTGAAGTAATGTTTTGAATACCACCCCAAGCCGTAAAATCAACTTTCATTTTATCAGGAGAACCTGTTTTTGTTGTAATCAAGATTACACCGTTAGATGCTCTTACACCATAAACCGCTGCAGACGCACCATCCTTTAAGATATCAATTGATTTGATTTGAGATGGAGCAATGTTAGGGTTACCTTGGTATGGAATACCATCCACAACATATAAGGGGTCTCTAGATCCTGAAATCGAACCTACACCACGAATTTGGATATTGGCTGCAGCACCTGGAGCACCACTTGCTGCCTGAACGTTTACACCGGCTACTTGACCTTGTAAAGCAGTTCCTAAATCTGGAGTAGGTACTTTATCAATTGCCTCAGAAGTCACATTGTTCACCGCGCCTGTTACTTCTTTTCTCTTTTGAGTACCATAACCTACTACAACGATTTCGTCTAGTAGCTCCATGTCTTGCTCTAATGAAATATCAATAGAAGTTTGTGTCCCCACTTTTACTTCTTGAGCAAGAAAACCGATATAGTTAAATACCAGTACATCTTCTTTTAATACATTGATACTGTAGTTACCGTCAATGTCAGTTACAGTACCTTTAGAAGTTCCTTTAATAATAATGTTCACCCCTGGAAGTGGCTCTCCATCTGCTGAAACTTTACCCGCAACAACAACTTCTTGGGCAAAAGTAACAGTAGAAAAAAGCATAAAGAGTAGTGTAGTAATCCACCCTTTAGGTATCACTTGCCATTTCATACTAAGTTTACTTGATAATAGCATAATTTGAAAAAAATTAATGAACAGATGTTGAAGAGTTAGTAAAATCTCCTCATACGATTCCTTTAAAAATTTGTATATGTGTAAAGCTTTTACTCATAATACAATATTAAGGAAGATCGACTTCGTGATATGTGTAAGAATTACCTTTTAATTGCACTAAATTATCATTAAGCGATTTTTGTGCTATTCGGGTAAATTATAGTAAGTATATGCGAAGGACAGAAGTCGATGATATTTAGATGAAAGTTGTAAATATTTAATCATTTCATTTAAGTAAGTAGATCATTGAAGTCACGATGAATATAACATAGTGGACGCTATGTCAGTAAATTGTATACAAAAATAAGCACATAATTACTGTAATTATGTGCTTATGTAATATAATTAAGAAGGATGATCTTAAATTAATCCAATTCGTTTACAAATCAGTTCAATTTCTTAGAATTTGACTTACCTAAAGTGAAATTGAAGTGATAATCTCCAGGTTTTAATATATATTCTGGAAGAGTAAGTGATAATGTCCCGCCTAAACCGGCTTGCACTAATCCTACATTAACAGTATAATATTCTTCAGCTGTCAACTCGTATTGATGCTTCGCTTCTCTTAAATTATCTGCCGTATATTCCCAAATTGAGAACTCTAAAGTTGGAGCACCTTTAAATAAAATGCCTTTGTTTTCTTTATTCGATAATTTCACCCAAGACGTTTCTGTTCTATTTCCATTTTCCTGAGGCTTCACATATGGATAGAATATTTCTTTTGTATCTAACGAATACACTTGTTTTATTGCTGCTCTTTTACGATCTGCGTAAGTTTCAAATGGACCATTACCATAATATTCTGTAGAAACATACTCTTTACTCAATCCCATAGTCATCCCAAAATTGATCAAATCATTCACTGATTTATCAGCTGATAGATACAAGTCAATTTTAACATCTTCAGGAGTCACCGTATAGATTGTTTTCAATTGTACCTTATCCTCTAATTTCTGCATCACTTCTATCTCCACTACTCCAGCATTTTCATTAACCACTTTCACATCTGTAGATGTCCATCTTTGATCAATGTCTTTCCAGAATTCCTTCGATTGACTCATTCGTTTTGCATCAATTCCTCTCACATCGTTATCAATAGATGGCCTCCAGAAATTAGGCTTCATAGGGCGTTCTAAGATTTCAGTATTTTCAATTTTATAAGAAATCAATTGACCGTTTTCTTTAGACACTTCCACTTGAACAATTCCATTCTTCACTTTAATGACTTTATCTGTAGTATCCAACTCTCCTTTTGCCTTCTTAGCGTACTTCACTTTGCTTGTTTCAGATGCGGATTGAATCAATAATTGCTCATGTGCAACATCAAACCCTTTTTCACACCATAAACGATCTTGTTTTTCCAACATTTTTATGGTGATGAAATATTCTTTGTCTTGCGATTTCTTTAATTTCTTGATCGGCAAGATGTAGTCTTTTGATTTTCCTGCTTCAACAGCAACATCAGAAAGTTCGCCTGTTTTAATTACTTTACCATCTTCCAACACCTCATAGATTATTTGATATTGATCGAGGTTAGTATGTGTGAATCGGTTAGTAAACTTCACTTTGTTTTCAGCAACATCCACCCATTCAATGGCTAATGGCTGATAAACATATTTTACCTCAAAAGCATGAGGATGAGGCGTTAAATCTGAAGCAAACACCCCATTAATACAGAAGTTCTGATCATTTGGAACATCACCAAAATCGCCTCCATAGGCATAGTAATCGACTCCATTATCACTTTGAGTTAAAAGGCCTTGATCTCTAAAGTCCCAAATAAATCCACCTATCGTATTTGGCGTTTTTCTGATGTGATCCCAGAATTCACCCAATCCACCAATAGAGTTCCCCATAGCATGCATGTACTCACACATAATAATTGGGCGTTGGATGTTCGGATTCTGCGACATATGAATTAACTGTGCCTGATTTGGATACATACGGCTTACCACATCAACATATTGTGGATCTGTCGGATTGGCCATGGATTCCCAGTTTTGAGAAGTATATCCTACATTATCATTCTCTACATATTCCGGATGAGTTGGATCTCCTTGTGCTCCTTCGTAGTGTACAAAACGACTAGGATCAAAATTTCTTACCCAACCTGCAGCTGCTGCAAAGGCTGGACCTGTACCCGATTCGTTACCTAATGACCATGAAACGATACATGGATGGTTTTTATCTCTTTCGACCATTCGCATCACACGACTTAAAATCGGTGCGGCCCAAGACGGTTGGTGTGGAATATAACTCCCTAAGTGATGACACTCCACATTGGCTTCATCCATCACATACAAACCGTACTTATTACATAATTCTAAGAAATAGGGATCGTTTGGATAGTGAGAAGTTCTTACTGCATTAAAGTTGAACTGTTTTAAAATTCTCACCTCTTCTTCCATGTCAGCTCTCGTCACCGCTTTTCCTCTTATAGGATGATGATCATGACGATTTGCCCCCATAATTTTTACAGGAACATTATTCACTAATAAAGCATTGTCCTCGTCGAACTCAACTTTTACAAAACCTATTTGATGACTTCTAGATTCAATTGTTTTCCCATTGGCATCTTCTAAAGTCAACACCAAAGTATATAAATTAGGAGTTTCTGCATTCCATAATGCTGGGTTTTTCACCTTCCCTTCAAGTAATCCAAACTTAGGCAAGTCTCTAGCTGGCCAACGCTGTTTGAATACATACTCCGCATTTACCTGCATTGGTTTCTCTAATACAGGTTGATTTTGAGTATCAAATACTTGCCCTTTAATCGTATAGTTTTTTAATGATTTTTCATCACCCTCCATCCAAAGAGTAGGACGAATTTTTATAGTAGATTCTGTCAAATCCTCATTAAATGATGTCTTCACATGGAAATCGTTAATAGCTACCTTCGGCTGTGACAATAACATCACTTCACGATGGATACCACTTAGTCTCCACATGTCCTGATCCTCTAGGTAACTTCCATCTGAATATCGATAAGCCTGAACAGCCACTTTATTTTTTCCTTCCTTTACGTAATCGGTAATATCAAATTCTGCGGCTAGGCAGCTTCCTTGACTATAACCTACTTTTTCACCATTTACCCAAACATAAAAAGCTGAGGTAACTCCTCCGAAATGAAGAATAATGGATTCATCTTTAAAGCTTTCTGGCACTTCAAAATCTCTATAATACGATCCAACAGGATTGTCTCTATAAATTTTTGGTGGAAGTGGCGGTTGAGGACCTTTCCAATCGTACGTTAAATTAGGATCAAGAATATTGGGCGTAAACGGATAAGTGATATTGGTATATATAGGTTGTCCGTGTCCTTGCATCTCCCAATTTGATGGAACAGGAATTTCGGTAAAATCTTTGCCATCAAAATCCATCTCCATAAAACTCTTAGGTCTCAGTTCTGCCTTCGGGACAAAATTAAACTTCCAAGTACCATTCAGCGACATCATTCTAGATGTTTTTCGGTCTCCTTCTAATGCCTCTTGTTCTGAATAGTAAGAATAGGATGCTACCCTTGCAGGAAGTTTGTTGATTTCAAAAATATGTTCGTTCTCCCAATCATTTTGCCCCATCACATTGAATGCGAAGAGCAAAAAGCTGAGACTAAAGAGTATTTTTTTCATTGTAATAATGGTTTTAAAAAAAATCTACTACCAATCATGCACAGTGTTAGTAATAGATTATAGAATTTGACAACACAATTATATCATCAAAATTTAGCTGTAATTAAGGGTCTTTCAAGAATAAAAATGACTGTACGGACGTTTCACTGAAACGTCCTTTAATACCAATTCATATTAATAGCATAAGCCCCTTGCTTTCAACTTTACTATTAGTTTTTGACTAGTCGTTTAGTAATCCATTGTCCATCGATGTTTACTCTCACAAAGTAAACTCCATTGACTAAATTTGAAATATCAATTGCTTTATTTGCTTCAATTTGCTCATCAATTAATACTTCCCCAATGATGTTCATTACCTGTACAGGTGTTGTTTGACTTACCCCCTTAATTTTGAATAAATTGTTCGATGGGTTCGGATACACAACAACATTCTTTTGACGCTCAGTATCTATTGATGTCACTTGATCAACAATTTTGACAGCAACTGGAGAAGTCATTCTCACTTCTTCATTCTCGTCTTTTGTTGAATTAAAAATAGCATCGATAGTGTAATAATGTCCATCTTCTAAAGAAGCTGAAAGTTCCACATTTTGTAGGTTGAAAGAACCTACAACATCACCGGCTGAACGTCCGTTTAAGATAGCTTGAGATGTAGCAACTACCTCAACAATATCTCCATTGGTATCTCTTTCCTGCAATTCAAAGTCCATTTGATAAGTAGAACGATATCCACTACCTGCATCAAAATAAACATTGAAGTTCATGCCTCTATCCTTACCAAATTCTTTTCCTTCGTAGGCTTTATCCATCACAACTTGAGGATCCGATTCCCATACTCTTACATAGCTGCAAAGCATTTCAGTTGGGAATCCTTCTGTAGTTGTTTCTTCTGGAACGGGTTTTCTCACTCCATTTTCATCGTATTTCACAAATGGACTTCTTAGGCCCATCGATACAGTTACGTACATTGGTAAGTGCCAATAAAGGTTTTCTTTTCTTCCTCTTTCAATACCATCCACATACCAAATAATAGAGTCTGCTCTGTTAAGTACTCCATAAGTATGGTAATCGTCTCTCGGGTCGAAATCTGCATACCATTTATTCTGAGCAATTTCAGGAGTTTTATGTGGACGAATCTGAATCAATTCACCATTTTCTCTTGCAACTGCGTGAAGGTTCATATCGATGGCTTCTGGACCTTCCCAATCTCCTGTTTCAAAACTCCACTCTCTTTGCGTCAATTCGACAACATCGATCTCACAATATTTCGCTTGTCCATCTTCTGTCGGATCTGGCTGATTGATACTGTACAACCAAAATGCTGGAGAAACACCTGGGAATCTATCCGCTCCTTTGATACGAGCTTCAAAATATCCATAAGTAATCGGCTTATAATTTCTGATAATACCCGATTTATAGTACAACTCTTCGTTCTGACCATAATCAGTATTTCTGCGATGTGTTTCTTGAATCATTTTGATCTTTAACTCACCGTCCTCCACATAAGCTAGAGAAGGATCCCAAGACCATACTCCCCAATCGTTCGGATCATTATTCCATTTTGATTGATCCATATTTTCAAACTCATCCGTCATCTCTTCTTGAGCTTTCCATTCCATGAATGGGTGAGACACTGGAGTTTGTGCTAAAGTAGTCGAAATAGAGGCTACCAATCCTAAGATTGGTAGCAAAAATTTATTTGTTAAGTTCATCTGCATTTCTGTATTTATCCATACGATCGTTGTCGTATTTCTCAAATTGTGCTTTTAATTGCCACAAAGGTCTTTCCAGGGTTAACTCCCAGTTATACAACACCTTAAATAGCTCTCTTAATTTCTCTGGCTCTTGATTCGCCAGGTTGTTTTTCTCAGAAATATCGTCTTTTAGATTATACAATTCTGCAGGACGATCTGAGAAACGAAGTAGTTTGTAATCTCCACTTCTTACAGCTGCTCTTGTATTGATTTTCCAATACAATACTTCGTGAGGTCTTTCTTTATTTTCACCATTGATGTAAGGTAGTAAGTTCACTCCATCCACATCTTTTAGGTCTTTCACATCTCCGCCACCTGCAGCATAAAAAGTAGGTAATAAATCAAAAGTACTTACAGGGAAATCGAAAGTTGTTTTCTTTTTGATTTTGCTTTTCCATGTCATAGTAAAAGGCACACGAATACCTCCTTCAAGTTGATTGGATTTTGTACCTGCTAAAGGATAGTTTACAGAAGCATTTTTATCAGAAGGTCCACCATTATCGTTTGTAAATACAACAATCGTATTCTCATCCAATCCCAACTCTTCTAATTTATCCATCACTTTTCCAGATGCTCTATCCAAAGCCCAAGTCATGGCTGCCAATTCTTTTCTTTTACCTTCTAAATTCGGGAACAAAGCCAAATCTTCTTCAGTGGTTTCAATCGGAGTGTGTACCGCATTAAAAGCCAAGAAAATAAAGAAAGGCTCATCTTGATGTTTCTCTATAAAACTGATTGTTTCATCCGCAAAAACATCTGTAGCATATCTGTTTGGTTCTTCGAAGTTTTTGAAGTTTCTCTCCATACGTTTGTCTGGATGAGGGAATTGCTCGTAAGCAAAGTAACTTCTATCTCCACCACGGAAACCATAAAACTCGTCGAATCCTCTTTTATTTGGATGAAATTTATCTGCATCTCCTAAGTGCCACTTCCCATAATAAGCAGTAGCATATCCTAGATCTTTCATGTACTCGCCCATTGTTTTTTGATCCAAAGGCAAGCCCATTTCCACATCCAAATATTTAGAAGCATCAGACATATATCCTGGAACATTGTTTTCTACATAACCAAACTTTTGTTGGTATTGTCCAGTAATTAAACCCGCTCGAGAAGGCCCGCATACAGAGGCAGTCACATATCCCTGAGAAAAGATTACCCCTGAATGTGCAAGCTTATCGAGTTGGGGGGTTTTGATCTCTTTACTTCCCTGAAAACCGAAGTCTGCATATCCTCCGTCATCAGAAAAGATCAAAATAATATTAGGTTTATCTGTTTTTGTTTTCTTTTGTGCAAACAGTGTGTTTACTGTTACACAAAGAACCGCTAGTAAAGTCCATTTAAGTCTCATAAATTCTAGATTTTTCTCATTGTAAATCCTTAAAGAATCCATCATTAAGGTGAAGTAAAATTACATCCTCCTTACTGTAAACAGTAGTTGTTTTTTATCATAGATATATACTTTTTTACCTACATCGCCATTCTATATTCGCGTGGCGTTTTTCCTATAATTTGTTTGAATTGTTTATTGAAGTTTGTGATGGAATTAAATCCAACTTCGTAGCACACATCACTAATCTGATAGCTCTCTTGCACCAACAATCTACTTGCATTTCTAATACGCACTTCGTTTAGATATTGCTTAAAAGATTTGTTCGTCACTTTCTTAAAGAATCGGCAGAAAGAATTTGATGTCAAACATGCGATATCAGCAATTTCTTGCAAATCGATATCTTTCTCGTAATTATCAGAAATGTATTTTAATACTCTGTCAATGCGATCCGAGTTGGAGTCGTTCGACTGTCGCATATCTGATGTAGATAACAACTGCTTGCCTTCTGCTGTAGAAAGTTTAAGTAATAAGCTTAATAAATGAATAGATTGTTCTGCTGTAGACTTATTCAGACAATCAAAGATTTCTTCTTCCAATTTTAACCCTAACTCTTTAGGAAAACTTACTCCGTATCTAGATTTCTCTAAAAGATCATTCACCATTGAGAAAGCAGGCGTATCAAAAGTACCATTACCAATAAAGTTTCTTTCAAACTTCATAACCACAATACTTACCTCATCCGTTTCATCTTCGTTTTTCCAAAGGTGTGGCAAGTATGGACCAACTAATACCAATTCTCCTTCTGAAAAGCTCCCTACGTTATCTCCAACAAATCTTACCCCTTTGCTTTTATGAATGTAGATTAGTTCATACTGTTGGTGGTAATGCCATAATGTATCATGACAAGCTGTTTCTTTTTTAGATACACAAATTGTTTTGTTGTCCTTTACCTCAGAATCTTTAAATACTAATTTCATGTCTTTGTAATTTAGTCTTTCTTCTATAGTACCCTTACAGCAAGAAGAAGAGAGTTAGTAATTCATTTCATTATTTATAAGCTTCGGTGTTTCTTTTATAAAGCTTATTAGTTGATAATAATTTGTTCCGATTTGATAATGTAAAGGTCACACTTATAAAATATGTTGTGTATGTAAAGCGTATCAAAAATGTAGGAATACGTGTCATTTTGCGTATCAAAACAGCCTATATGAGCCAAAAACAAAAGGTTTCATTTGTGACACGTAAAAATACATTTGAGGGAAAGTTGAGTTTTTGGTGGTTTAAAAGACTAATTAATTGGTTTAGCTGATGGTTCGTTGGGACGTTACGATGTAACGTCCGTACAAATTACCTCATTAAAATATTGTTGTATAATTTCTATAAAAAATATCCTGTACGGACGTTGCATTGCAACGTCCTCACAAATTCAGGGATAAAAAAACCCACGGATCAACCGTGGGCAAACATATATGTAGAGTATATGTATCATCAGATGATTATTGAACTTCTGATGAAATTAATTTTTCTAAGCTTACTCCTTCACCACCTTCTTCGTTACCACTTCATTCAACGTTTCAAATGCCAAAACATAAATACCTTTCGGTAGATCTTTGACATCTATCTTAATGATGCCTTTCTCTTTTTGAACTGTATGAAGTAATGCTCCAGATAAATCGAATAATTTGAGAGAACCATTAATTAAAGATTCTACAGAATAAATATCTGATGTTGGATTAGGATATACTTTCCAATCTACTTTGCTATTAGATCCTAAATCAGTCGGATGGTCGTTATCTGGATATTCTTGTTCAGGATATTCATCGTCTGGGAAAGGATATTCGGGGAAATCTCCCTGATTATCATTTAAGAATGAAATATCATCTATAAATAGTAAAGCATTATCAGATTTAATATCAGATGACTGAATACGAATTTGTAATCTGTCGCCGTTGATCAAGCTCGGGTTAGAATCAAATGATCTGTTGAAAGGCACCTTCACCTCTACCCATTTTCCTTTTTCAAGGGCAGAAATATCAACGACTTTTACCAACCATGGATTATTGAAGACAAATTCGATGTTATCAACTGTGGTATTTTCATCAATAAATAGATGGAAAGTCAATTCATTATCACCTGCAGGTAAATTGATGGAACCGTAAGGAGAGAATACAGAGTAATTTCCTGAATAAGGAGCTTGATTCTCATATCTTAAACTAAATTTTCCAGATAAAGCCTTATCGTCTTTCATTCTCCATTTTGATGCAGCAGACGACCACCAATTCACACTTCTACCTTGAAAATGAAACGGTCCTTCGAAACTTAGTGCATCAAAGAATGAATGGGTTTCTTCCTTTTGCCAAATTCTTACATAATCTATGATAAACTCAGCAGGTTGTTCTAAATCTGCTTGATTTGGCAGTCCATACCAAGAGAATACTTCGGAATCCAACCAAATTTCTTGAGGGTAATCGTATTTCCACTGATCTTTTGCTTCTAACTCTTCTTTAGTCACAGATTTGATTAAATGACCATTGAAATAGATCTTCATAAAGTTTTTATCCCATTCAAAACCGTAAATAAAGAAATCACTTGCTAAACGCTCTTTCATTACTTCTTCTACCTTCCATTCTTCATGATCGGCGGCTCTGTCTGGATCCCAACTAATCAGGTTGGTTCTGTATTTATATTCTAAATTTTCTGGAGTATTCTCAGGATTACCAATGGGTCTTTTTCCATAGTTCTCGACCATGTCAATTTCACTATGATAACCCGTCGTCCAAAATGCAGAGGTTACTGGAGCATCGGCTATTTTACATTTGATTTCCATATAACCATACTGAAAGAAAGTTTCACTCATAATACAAGCTTGAGTGATAGGTTTACTTAAATCAGCCGCTGTAGATGAACCACCATAATAAACATCGTCATTCTTTTCAGGAGCAAAATCGAATGTTGGCTCCCACTGACTTCTTAAAATCAAATGACCATCTTTAACTATTACATTGTGAGGAGCAAACTGACCAGGGGCTCTACCTTTCCATTTTGTTCGGTAATCGTTATTCTCACCTAAAATCCACCACTTCGTTTTATTTAACTCTGTTCCATTAAATTCGTCGCTTGCCCATTTATTTAGAATCCACCCATCAGCATTTTCTGGATCAGATACTGGGTTAATTTGTGCGAATGTTGGTTGTATTGATAACAGGGCAATTATACCCAAGAATAAAAATCTCATATTCTAGCTGTTTTTACTTCTGTTGTTTAGTATCTCACAAAATTAACTGCTCAATACTTGAAGTAATTCATCAAAATTAACCTAAATAATGAATATTTAAACAGGTATTTACCTAAAATTCTGTCGAATGTGAGCTACTTCACATTTGGGGGAGAATTGTATTGTTAAACTTGTATTATCCAACACAACGACTTAATCCAATTGTAAATCACTCTCTTAATTCATTCTAATAATGGATGAATTTTTTAAACACTCATTTATAATGAAAACTATTCAACTCCTATTTATCGTCCTAAGTATTTTTATGTTTACAGCTTGTTCAGACGACGAAAATGATGATCCTGTTAACCTTCCAGCTGCTAATGAATTTACAGTAACCATAGAAAACATTGCTGAGGGAAAAGATTTCTTTGCTTACGGAAGTACTGGACTAATTACTCCAGGAAACTCAGAAAGCTTCAGTTTTAATGCTGGAAAAGGGCATTATCTGAACTTTGCGACCATGTTTGTTCAGTCTAACGATTTATTCTACGCTCCATCTGATGCTGGTATTGCTCTTTATGATAGTGATGGCAATGCAGTAACAGGAGATATTACTTCTCAATTCTACTATTGGGATGCCGGTACGGAAGTAAATCAAGAGCCCGGTGTGGGTGCTGATCAAGCACCAAGACAGTCAGGTCCAAATACGGGTACTGCGGAAAACGGAACCATTCAACTACTTTCAATGGTAAATGACGGTTACACGTATCCGACACTATCTGATGTCATTAAAGTATCAATTGCTCACGATGGCGGTACTTTGTTTACAGTTACAGTAGAAAATAAATCGAATACAGCTTCTTTGGCAAGTCCTTTTGCTCCGGGATCGTGGGTAGTACACTCAAGCGGTCAATATCCATTATTCAAAGATGGTGCAACGGCAAGTAGTAATTTAGAAGGGTTAGCAGAAGATGGCAACCTGGAAGGTTTCAATACCACTTTAGGCGACAATTCTGGATTGGTTTCTCCTTTTGCTCCTGGTGCTTATTCGGTAGGTAAGACAAATGAATTATTTATGCTAGGTCAAACATCAACAGAAGCTTTAATGGCTTTAGCTGAAGATGGAAATGCTTCCGGTTTTGCTATGCATTTCAATACTCCTGATCAAGGTGATAGCCCTGCCCCAATATTCCCGAATCAATCGTATTCTTTTACTTTCACTGCTGAAGAAGGTGATTATTTATCCCTAGCAACTATGTTAGTACAGTCGAATGATTGGTTTATAGGTTTCGATAACTTGAAATTATACAATGGATCAACACCTTTAACTGGAGACATTACAAATAGCCTAATGGTATTTGATTCTGGAACTGAATTGGATGAATATGCAGGTGCAGGTAACTATCAAGCGCCAAGACAACCTAGTGCTAATTCTGGTATGGACGAGAATGGAGTTGTTAGCATCGAGAACGATTTGAGTTCCAATGTTCCCGATCTTTCGCAAATGGTAAGAGTGACCATCACTGCAAATTAATTTTCCATATAGAATAATAGCAAAAAGGCCGTTTCATAAATATTTGAAATGGCCTTTTCCTTTAATTATCTTCTATAGAGGATGCATATTTTCCAGGAGTCACTCCATAATGATCTTTAAACAACTTACTAAAGTGAGTTCTACTCTTAAAGCCTGTCATGATGATCACATCATTCACAGAGTTTTCTTTATTTAAAAGATAAGCAGCCGCCTTCTTTAGTTTATAGGTTCTGATGATATCCTGAGGCGTAGAATCTGTTAAAGCCTTCACTTTTCTGAAAAACTGACTTCTACTCATATAAAGTTCTTTAGAGAACTCTTCTAAATCGATGTTTTCGTTCGTCAAGTTCTTTTCTAAAAGCTTATATAAACGCTCTAAAAATTCCTTATCGGTATCCGATTGTTCTGTTTTCACTAACGGAAGTGGAACTTCTGATTGAAAACGATCTTGAATCTTCTTCCTATTTTTATAAACACTTTCGAGAGTAGCTACTAAGTGTTTCATATCAAATGGCTTGGTGATGTAAGCATCTGCCCCTACTTCCATACCTTCAATTTTAGCATCAGAAGAAGATTTTGATGTCAACAAAATCACTGGAATATGTCCTGTTTTCACATCATCTTTAATCAGTTTACACAATTCTAAACCATCCATCTCAGGCATGATGATATCACTTAAAACTACATCAGGCCATTCTTTATCCAATGCATTGGCTAGTTCTTGACCATTTTTAAAAGAAGTGACTTTATAAATCTGACCTAAGATATTGACCACGAAGTTTCTCAGATCGATATTATCTTCTGCATAATAGATATGCATATCTTTATTCTGATTCCCCTTCACAATAGAAGAAAGATCAAAACTTTTATCGATCACTCTTTGCTTTTGCTCGTGAGTCTCCGTATCAATAATTTCTTGTTGACGGGTCTCCTCGATTGCTTCCAAACGCTTGGCATTCACAGGCAATTCCACTGAGAATTTTGTTCCTTTCCCGATTTCGCTACTCACCTGAATTTTACCTCCATGTAGTTCAACAATCATTTTAGATAATTCTAAACCAATTCCTGAACCTACAGAATAGACTTCTTTGGTTTCTGATTGATAGAAACGAGTGAATATATTTTTTTGATCTTCTTTTGATATACCTACCCCGGTATCTTCCACAGAAAGAAAAATTGTTCCTTTCTTTACTTTATAATTGATGAAGATAGAATCACCTTCTTTTGTAAACTTAAATGCGTTATTCAATAAGTTATTGATGACTACTTCCAGCTTTTTAGCATCAGCAACCAGCTCTATTTTATTGGCCTCTCCATTCAGAATCAACTTCTTACCCGTATCATTGGCTAACTGATCAAAATCTCTTTTAATATCGCTAATAAAATAAGTGAATTCGAAGCTTTCAGGTGTAAGTTTTAATAGGTTTTGATCTGCTTTCCTCACCTCATGCACTTGTTCCACCAATTGGAACATTTTCTTCGATTGTCTCTGTATCAAATCAATATGTTGGAAAGCATCTTTGTTATTTTCAAACATATTTTTCAACACATTAATTGGTCCATTGATGAGTGTTAGAGGCGTTCTAAATTCGTGAGAAATATTCATGAACATCTTCAAGCGGGCGGCATCTAATTCTTTCAGTTTATTCTTCTCTACATGTTCAATCTGAAGTTTGTACTCTAATGATTTAAATCGGATGATCGCCACCATGATAGCGATAATTAAGATAGCTGCGATAAGAAAATAAATACTTTTAGCCAATTTGGTTTTCCACCAAGCTTGTTTGATGATAATTTTTAGATGCTTTGGTGTTGACCATTCATTTTGAGCATTCGATGTTTGTGCCTCAAAATTGTATTCTCCTGGAGGCAATAAACTATAAGTAGCTAACTTATTATTGGAGGTCGTCACAAACCAAGAGGTTTCTTTGGGTAGCAATCGATACCTCAATCCATGAGTATTGGAGTTACCAAAATGAAGTGAAATCAACTCTATGGAAATCGATCCTTGATCGTGATTTAAAGTGATTTCGTTGGTATCTTCTAATGGTTTTTGTAGTACTTCCTGCTCTCCGATCCCTGCTTTTTGATTATGTATTTTTAGATCACCAAATAATAATTTTGGCGTTTCCTGAGATACATTTACCCTTTCCGGTTGGAAGTAACAGATCCCGTTATTCCCACCAAAGATCATCAAACCACTTTTTAACTTTGTCGAAACCACCTCAAAAGAAGCAGGTACTAAACCATCTTTACTGGTGTAATTGGTAAATGATTTCGTCTTAGTATCAAATTGATTGATCCCTTTATTTGTTGCAATCCATAAATGATTTCTCATATCGAATTGAAAGGTCATCACATCATTATCATCTAAACCATCTTTTTCAGAATAGCGATCAAAACAATACTTTCCTTGTTCTTTTCTTAACTGATTGATGCCGCCTTCTAGCACTCCAATCCAAATTTCTTTATTCGGTAATCTTTGGATACAAGTGACATCATTCCCTGATATCGAACAACTATCGTTAGGGTTATTTGTGAATGAAATAATTCCATCATTATCAATTTCTTCGGGAGTATAATTTAGTTTTATCAAACCATTATTTGATGTACCCAACCAAATACAATCTTCCAATGGATCAGGATAAATCACATTTACATTAAAATTGATGTCATATGGAATATTACCCAATTTTTTTATGGTACTTATACGATTTAATTCTCCATTTTCATCTAATTTCAAACGGTAAAAAGCATCTAAACCTGCCAACCATATATCGCCATATTTGTCTTCTGCAATCGCTCTAGTCCCTTCGTTTGCGAACCATTTAAAATCTTTGTTACTGACTAATTTCCAAGGGGAATTAATGTTCTTTTTCTTAAAGATTCCATTTCGTCTACTGCCTCCCCAAATCTGTCCCCTTTGGTCTTTGAGTACTCTAGTAATTATCTGATTATTGATCGATGGTTGTTCAAATCGCTTGTAAGTACCTTTATCAATATCAAATAACTTATTGAAGTTGGAGTTAAGAGTTACATATACTTCATTATCATCGTAAGCGAAAATGTTTACGACCTGACTAGAAGAATTATCTACCACATTCCCTTTCAAGGCCGAATATTGAAAAGCTCTATTTTCACTTAAAAACTGAAAAACACCTTGATTAAAACTTCCTATCCAACCCCCACTTTTGGTAATCAACAGGCTACTTAGACGGGTAAAATCTTCTGAAAAAGTATATTTAATTAAATGCTGATTGATGTTCTTAAAATACTGAGGATCCGTAATCATGGCTATCTCATTATTTTCTTTCATCAACCATAAAATACCTTCTGGACTTAATTGAACTTTAGAGTAATATTGTTCTTTTAAAATGGTATTCACCCACTCTAATTTCCTAGTTTCTTGGTCGTATCTAAAGATATATAACGATTTATAACTCAGGACATAAATATTTTTATAACCATCAAAAGTAGCGTCTACAGTATAATTCACATATTCATCACCTACTAATTGATAATCACCACTTTTAAGATTTAATAAGTAAAGTCCATTATTAGTGGTAATTAACACATCATCTTTACCTAAAGAGGTAATATTACTCGCAATTAATTTTTGATTTAGAATCGATGTCGGTTTCCATTCTTTAAGGACTGAATAATTGTATTTATCAAGTAAAATCACCTCTGCGCTTCTTGTTAAGCAGGCGATGTAATTACTCGTTTCAGAAAAATCTTGAATATAAAAGTTAGAAATTGATGTTTTTGATTCTTCTTTCTCTAAAATACTTGAAAAAGAATCCAACTGATGGTAATAAATAGAAATGCCTTTTTCTGTTCCAATAAGGAGATTATTTGATTCATCTTTAAACAACTTTGTAATTCTATTACTTACTAAACCTGGATAATCTTGTTCGTAGTAAGTTTTAAATTCATAACCATCATATTTATTCAATCCTTTAAATGTACCTACCCAAATCAATCCAGAAGCATCTTCTTCCAATGCAGTCACGCCAAAATGAGACAATCCCTCATTATAGGTGATGTGCTTCGTAATGTTAATACCAAGGTGATTTGTCTGTCCAAATCCAATTGAACTGATAAAGAAAAATAAGACTAAAAATAAAGCCGTAAATCGACGGATATTAAGTTGATAATCAATAATCACTATTAGGGTAGTTATGTAGTTAACCTGAATTCGTTGTCGATAAATATAAAAATCAAAACAAAAAAAAGATATCTAAATGAATGCAGTTTCATCAATATTAACGAAAACCAAGCATAATTTATCTACTATCAGTAAAAAATGGAATAGGACTATTTTTTACCATAATCTTGTTAAAATTGAGGAACAATATAATAAAATCACCTAATAAATTGCGACTAAATAAAACAAAAAGTTGGTCGAAAGTATCAATGGTATGTATAAAAAATATTTAGTGGCGGTGGGTTTCATGTTTGGATGCAGTCAAGTACCTGTAAAAAACGAACAAGCTCAACTTTTAAATAAAAATACGAATACGCTTTTACCCTTAACATTATCACAAAATGAAGAAGATAAATGGACTTTGATATCCGAATTAAGTGATGAGTTTGATAACAGTGTATTGGATTCCAATAAATGGTTTATTCAAGGAAAGAACAATGAATATCATTTATGGAAAGGAAGTGCCCCTGCCCAATTTAATGGAAGCAATACTTACCTTGATAATGGTAAGTTAGTTATAGAAACAAAATGGGAACCTCAATTCGATTTTTCTCAAGAAAAATTTAATGGTAGATCCTATGAGAACGTCACTACAGGCGGAATAGTAAGTAAAAATAAATTTCTATATGGATATATGGAAATTAAATCGAAAGCGGCTCTTTCCACAGTAAGTAGTTCATTTGGAGGTAGAAACAAATACTCTGAATTTGAATTATTCGAACAAGTGGGTGCTCCAAAGTTTTATAAAAAGAGATCTGACAAACATTACAATATGTCGATCTACAGTTTAGAAAACAGCAACGATTTAAACAAAAAGAAGATATTTAATTATCCATTAGAGGCCACAGATAGCATCAGTAAATTTCATGTGTATGGCTGTGAGTGGGATGAGAATGGAATTAAATATTTTGTCGATGGACAATTGATTTTTGAAGCGGATTATGATGATTTAGGCAACAAAAATCTTCTGACAGAACCTATAGAAATATGGGCTAATGCAGAAACTGTCCCTTATTTTGGTTTGCCTTCTGAAAGCGATCTACCTTCATTTTATGAGATCGAGTATATCAGAGTTTGGCAAAAGAAAGAATTGTAATCACCTATTTATGATTAGTCATAGAATCAAATACATATAGTTAGTAATAATAGAATCATTTCATTTCAAAAAGATTTAGACGTAAGTGTCTAAGAAGATTAAAAAAAGGCATCCAAATTGGATGCCTTTTTTTGTTGTATGGTATTTGAAATTTATTGCTATGGTTATAAACTTGAAGTACACATCATAATGCTATTTTTGCTGTATTACCTTCCCATCCTCTATTGAACTGTTCCATTAATTCAGAAACCAATTCTGGATTTTGCTCGGCAATATTCACTGTTTCTTTAGGATCTTTCTCGTGATCGTATAATTCGATAAAAATCGGTTCTGCTGTTGTGTCTCTACGATCTCTCCACACGACAAAATTGTAGCGTTGTGTCTTCATAGAATAGCCCATGAGGTAGTTTTCGAAAAATTCTCTATCCCACTTATCACCCATCACATTAATGATTCTTTCTTCCACATCTTCGATTAATGGACCGAAATACGACTCACGCATTCCTTTTGATAACGGATTTGCTGCCCACTCTCTTAAAGCTGGCGTTGGGAAAAGGGAAAAAGCTGCAGACTTCCATTCCATTGTTGGATTTTCTAACAATGGAGCGAAGGATTGTCCTTCTAAATGCGACGGTTTTTCTAAACCTGCTAAATCACACAATGTAGGGTACATATCCACCAATTCTACCAAAGCATCGGACTTCATGCCTCTGCTTTTATCATTTTGATTGGGCGTCCAAACCACTAACGGTACTCGTGTAGATATATCGTAATTTGTTGCTTTTGCCCATATGCCCATTTCCCCTAAGTGGTAACCATGATCAGACCAAAGCATCACGATAGTATTGTCCAACATGTCTTTTTCTTCCAATGCCTTCAATACTTTACCAACTTGTGCATCGATATAACTAGCGGTGGCTAAATAACCATGCTTAAGTGTGCGTGCTAAACTATCGGGAAATGCTCCGTATTTTGGAATATTCGAACGTACTCTCATTTCGAAAGACGCATGCAATCCCATTGGTGCTCCGTTTAATGGACCTGTATGTTGATTGGATAAAGTGATTTTATCCTCATCATAAAGGTCCCAATATTTTTTTGGTGCTAAAAAGTCTAAGTGAGCCGCCACAAAACCTAATCCCAAGAAGAGAGGTTTATCGCCATCTTTGTGCTTTTTGATGATGTCGACAGCCATATCAGTATTTACTCCATCGATATAAGCGTTGTCTTCTACATCAACACACTCATAGGCTGGACCCATGCCTAAACCATGTTGTTTTTTGTATTTCTTCAACATCTTTGCCTTGTTTTCTGCAAAGATCTTTTTGTTGTCCGGATCCACGTATTGCTCTACCAACGTTTTCACTTCGTAGGGTAAACTTGCATAATCAGGCTCTTTCGACCATGACCTTCCCGGATCGTTGTATTTTCCATGATACACTTTACCACAATTGATGGTCTCATAACCATTGTTTTTGAAGTGTTCAGGTAGCGTTAAAATGTCTGGGTTTTCGTCTCTAAAATAAGTGTAATTCTCTATTACGTTAATCGTTTCTGGACGAGCCCCTGTCATTAAACTAGCTCTTGATGGACTACAGATGGCTTGTTGACAATAGGCCTTATTGAATTGTAATCCTTGACTCGCCAATCGGTCGATGTTTGGAGTAATGGCTAATTTAGAACCATACGTTCCCATTTCTGGTCGAAGATCATCGAATGAAATAAAGATGACGTTTGGCTTTTCTAATTTGTTAGATTTTTTGCTTGCTACTTTTTCATTACAAGAAAAAATAGAGAAGAGTAAGCAAGGAATTAATATGAATTTATATTTCATTTATATTTTCATTATAAAATTCCCGCAGTGACGGTGCATTGCAACGACACTACAAGAATATATTTCTACACTTCTTGGGGAACAGTAGAGTAGTATGCATTTGCTATGGCTTCGAAGTGTGCTTTCAATTCATCCGCTTTATCTTCTGCCATCAAATGTTTAGGGAATAAAGATCCTCCCATACCTACACCGTATGCTCCTCCTTTAAAAAATTCGGCGATGTTTTCTACACCAACACCTCCTGTAGGAAGTAATTCAATTTCGTTTAATGGTGCTTTCACATCTTTCATATACCCTACTTTAAACTGAGTATAAGGGAAGATTTTAACTGCTGTTGCACCTGCCTTCCACGCTTTATAGATTTCTGTAGGCGAAAATGATCCAGGGAATACCGGAACATCTAAAGACTTACATTTACGAATAACTTCTTCGTCCAAGATAGGTGTTACAATAAATTGAGAGCCTGCCGCTAATGCTTTTTCAAGATCATTTAAATCGCAAACTGTACCTGCACCTACATTAATTTCAGGATATTTTTCGGCCACATAAGCAATCAAATCTGTCGCTCCTTCCGAGTTCATTGTGATTTCTAATGTGGTGAATCCTGCACCAATGTATAATGGAACGATTCTGTCGATCGTCTGTTTGTCAATTCCTCTAAGGATACCTACAACTGGTAATGCTCTAAACTTCTGCGCTGAAAAAGTACTCATTTTCTATATAATTTTTTAAGATTAATTTCTGACCGTTTATCAATGAGTATTCTAGAACTCCGTCTTCAAAAGTTTGGAAATCTACCCCTTCTAAAACCTTCAGTGCCTCGGTATACAATAGTGATAATACACCCGAAGCTGCCATCTTAATCGGTAGTTTCTGATCTTTCAAATAAGAAAGTTCATCCCCAATCAATAAACCGCTCAAAAGGTAGAAGTTTGATGTTTTAATTTCTTCCTCAATTTTACCCAAAGCTGACTGATTCTGCACTTGTTTAGCCCGAATGGAAAATAAAGAGCTTGTTAGCCACCCATTGATGCCTTTTCGAACACCTTCAACGAAGGATTTCTTGGCTTCATCGGTAAAATCGACCTTCTGAATAGAGTCTTTCAATATGCTTTGTGAAGAAATCAACTCGAACAATTCGCCCGTCATAAACGTCCTGAATGTTTGATATTGTCCCTCACTAAAAAGTAAATGCTTACTGTGGGTTCCCGGAAGTAAGAGATAACAATCCTCCTCTAAAAATTCTGTCATTCCTAACGCTTGCACCTCTTCTCCTCTCATGACGTCTTCTGTTGTTTTCACTCCAGAAATCAATAAAAGATCGATGTTTTCCGTTAGTTGTAACTTTTCAATATTTAGAGATTCATTCTCAAAAGGAACTTCTGAATAGGATAATTCTTTAAGCCCAATCGATGAAGTAATCATACCACAAGCGACAATTACTATTTGCTCTGTTAAATCTGTTACTTTAGTAAGTTGCGAAATCAGATACTTCGAAAAATAAGCTTGCTGATCTTCACTTTCACTTGATAGAAACTGTTGATACAACTTCTTCACTCCCATCTCCGTTTTGTGTTCTTTGATCACTTCCAAAGTATCAAAATCAATCAAACGGATGCGGAAATTGGAGGTCCCCCAATCACAACTTACAAAATGTTTTGGCTGTTTCATCTACTGTTATTTACTTGAAATGTCAGTGATAAATGAATGTGGTTTGTATATCTACCGAGTAGCGATAGGTTGAAACCTATCGTTAAGGATATGAGTTGATTTCTAGTGTGTTGCAAGAACTTTTTTATTTCTTGAAACAGACTTTTCAATCATTTTTTAAGAGAGGTTGAAACCTCTCTTATTGGACCACACTATCTTCATTTACAACTTTCTAGAGATACGCTTCAGCACCAAATAGTCATCCAAAGCGAACTTCGAACAGTCCATACTAATACCACTGTTTTTCACTCCTAAGTGAGGCAAGTTGATATCGTATTTCACACCGTTTTGTTGTACTTCACCAAATTCCAACGACATCGCTACTGTCTCCAATAACTCCTCGTCTTCTGTGAATACGTAAGAAGCTAAACCAGCAGTAGAATCATTCGATAGCTCAATCACTTCCTCCAACAAGTTGAATTTCATTACTACGCAAACGGGACCGAAGACCTCATGCTGAAGGATACCTGCCTGACGGTTTTCCATCTCGATCACTGTTGGAGCAAAGTAATTTCCTTCACCTTCGATCTTATGTCCACCTGCTAGGATCTTTCCTCCTTCTCTCACACACTCATCTACAAAGTGTTGTACGGATTTCACTTGTGCTTTATTGGCAAGCGGTCCCATATTGATACCTTCTTCCTGGAAGAATCCTAGTTTTGCTGTCTTTGCACTATCAGTTAGTCTGGTGATGAATTCATCATATACTCCTTCCTGAATGAAGAATCTGTTTGGTGCTACGCAAACCTGACCTGCGTTTCCTCCAAACTTGATGGCATTGGTGATGCCCAAAGCATCTTCCATATTGCCATCGTTGAACAGAATAAATGGAGCATTACCTCCACATTCCATAGAGTATCGTTTAATCGATGTTTTCACCGATTGTTCTATTAGTTTTTGGGCAGTAAAAGTAGAGCCAATCATCGTAATTAAACGAGGTATTGTACTTTCACACAATGGGATTCCCACATTTTTACGGTCACCACAAAGTACTGTAATTACACCTTTAGGGAAACCTACCTCGTGGGCTAGTTCTGCTATAATTAATGAGGAAATGGTCGATGATTCTGATGCTTTGATCACGATCGAACATCCTGTAACCAATGCCGGACCTAGTTTAAAACCAAGGTTCAACAATGGGAAGTTCCAAGCGAGGAAAGCTGCTACAACACCCAATGGTTGATACACCATTCTATGGGAGTGAGTGCCCGCACGGTCATCGATAGTAAAGTTCTCCTTGATTCTCATTTCATGGGCATAGAATTCTAAGGAATCCGTAATACTCTGAAGGTCTTCTCCTGTTGCCTCCCAAGTTTTACCCATTTCATGACAAACTGCTTCTCTTAGACGATCGCCGTTCTCCAGCATCTTCTCACGAAGTTGAAGTACTTTTTCTAAACGCTCCTCTAAGGGAGTATTCGACCATACTTTGAAACCCGCTTCTGCAGCATCCAAAGCACGAAGCGTGTCTTCTTTTGTCGCTTGAGCGATTTCACATATTGGCTGATTGTCGTGTGGACATAAAGCCATAAATGTATCACGGTTGGAGCCGTCTACAAACGCTCCGTCGATATATAATTTTTTGCTTCCGAATTTAAGCAAACTCTTTTCTACTGTCGATTGCATATTTTTCTAGGAATTCTTCGTTTACTTCTACACCTAAACCTGGAGTGTTAGGTACTTTTATTTCACCATTGATCACTTCGATGCTTGGTACCGTTACATCGTCTCTCAATGGATTTTCTGTGCGATCCAATTCAATCATTGGTGCGTCCATGTACATTCTGCCTGGGTTTTTATCTAGGTTACCCACAAAATGCACGGCAGCACTGATCGCAATCCATGTTCCCCATGAATGAGGTACAATATCTTTATGGTAAGCTGATGCCAAAGCCGCAATACGTTTTGCTTCTGTCAGACCACCTGTGGCTGCAATATCAGGTTGGGCAATATCCACACAATCGTTATCAAACAGTCGTTTGAAACCGTGTTTATGATATTCACACTCACCACCAGCAATTGGAATTGTCGTGTTCTCCTTTAGCTTTTTATAACCGTTGTAGTCTTCAGGGTGAACCGGCTCCTCAAACCAACCAATATTCAGATGCTCAATCTTTTTAGCCAATTCCAATGCTTCTCTATAATTGTAAGCATGGTTGGAATCGATCATTAATTTCACATCATCACCCAGTGCTTCTTTAAGCAGATTTACATAATGCAAGTCCTTTTCAAGACCCAAACCTACTTTCATTTTTGCTGCTTTAAAGCCACTTCTTTTGTAGAATTCAGCTTCTTTTCTTAGATCATCATCCAAGGTTGGTGAATCTGTAAAGTAGAAGCCTGTAGCATATGGGTGAATTACTGGATTCTTTACGCCTCCAAGCAATACTGAAACAGGTTGGTTCAACACCTTCCCTTTACAATCCCAAATCGCTAAATCGATGGCTGAGATTGCCGCGTTAAAGATGCCACTTCTACCAAAATCAAGTGATCTTAGGTACATCACTTGCCAAATTTTTTCGTTTTCCAAAACGTTCTCGCCAATCACGAAAGGTTTGAAAAACTCTATCCCCTGCTTGATCATATCCGCAGGGCCATAACCTTCTCCCCATCCGTATGTTCCGTCTTCCAAGGTGATTTTCACCAAACAGATTTTACGTGAGGCGTAGTGCCACTGGGAAAAGAAAAACGGTGTTTCTAAGTCCTGTGACAATACAAAAGGTTGAATATCTATTATTTTCATTTTCTTATTTTTTAAGCATTCGCATACCCCAACACACAGATCGCAAAGATCAACACACCCAAACCACCTAATAATATCTTAAATGGTCCACTTGCATTCTTCCACTCTCCAGAACGGTAACCCCATACATTACTCACGATTAGAGAGATACCCAACATCATTGGCCAACCGACTACAGGGCCTAAATCGCCCATGGCTGCGGCTCCTTGACCGTATACTCCCAAGGCAGCAAACCAGAATAAACCAGCGGCTACTGACCAGAAATATGCTTTCTTGCCTCCTGCTACTTTAAATGATCCAAAAGTGTTATTCGATGCCATTTTGAATAAGGCAAAACCTGCATTCATAATGTAGGCACCGATAAGTACCACTACCCAAGCGACCAAACTAGCATCTGTTGGATTTGCTCCATATTTCGTTGATGCCAATTCTGCTACCGGCAAAGCATTAGAGAAACCTACGTTTAACAAAGCAGATAAAACACCACTTGTAACAGCAATAGCAACACCTGTCTTGATCGATTTTTTAGGAGCTGTTTTCGGAGGAGCAGCTACTAGCACATCTCCATCTTCCTCTACTTCTTCTTCAGCAACTGCATTTTGTACTTTATCTCTTTTTACCCCGGCTATGGCAGTAATACCAACACCCACAAGTAAGAAAGCAACACCTACTAATACTATATTAAAATTGGCTGGCAGTTCTTCCATTTGGAACATCGGAATCAAAGAGCCTACCGAAGCAGCAAGACCCATAACGATACCGTAAGTAATACTCACACCAGTGTATTCTACTGATACACCGAATAGAATACCACCTATCCCCCAAAGAAAGCCAAATAACATTGCCATAAATAAGACGTTTGTTGCCGTCTCAGAGATAATAGTAAATGTTTCTGGTACTGCGATGTAAGACCAGATCATTGGGAAAGCAATCATTGCCACCGTTGCGTGAACGATCCACCAATTCTCCCATTTAACGGGAGCGATATGTTTCATTCCTAACCCAAATGTACCCTGAAAAAATGAGGCACATAAGATTAAGACAATAGCTAAAGTATTCATTGTTGTTTATTTATAAGCTCAACTCAGATGAGTAATTGATTTAATACCTAGAAAGGACGTTGCAATGCAACGTCCCTACTAGATTATAAGTTATTCCAGATCACTGGTAAGAAAACAGTCATTTCTGATTGTCCTCTATTTGACCATGAGAAGTAAGGTACCATTTTGATTTTAGCGTCTTTAAAATCTGGCTTGCTTACTTTAGAGTACATACTCGACTCAATCTTATGATCATTTCTAATCAACATAGGTGCTTCAATTGTAGCCACACCTCCTAATAGATCTTTGTTGTAGTTTACTTTAAAATCAGAACCACCTTTCACATAGATGTCCAAGATCTTAGTATCTTGAGGTAGATCTGGTGTTTCTACACAGTACACAATTGGTCCACGTTTAACAGCTACTTGATTTCTCGCTTCCTCTACTAACGGATTGGCCTCTACTAAAGTCACCTCCATTGGCATATCAATCGTAATGATGTCTCCTTTCTTCCAAGTTCTATTAATTACTGCAAACTCTCCCGCTTTTACTTTAGCATCTACAGCTTCACCATTAACTTTCACCGTAGTTCCATATGCCCAATCTGGAATTCTGAACATCATATCGAAAGGCTTTTTCTTTGCTTTCTCTACCGTGATGTTCACTAGACCTTCCCAAGGGTAATTCGTTACTTGGTTTAAGATCAAAGTTGATCCATCTTCTAATTTAGTTTCTAATCTGTTTCCTCCATAAAGATTCACTGATATCCCATTTTCAGATAAACTGTACGCCCAGTTCGACGATTTTGCTACCGTTCTCACAATGTTTGGAGGACAGCAGAAACATTCTAAATAGGGTTCTCTATGAGGAGTTTCTGTATTTGTATTCGATTCACCATACTCTCTAGCACCATCCACCATTCTTAATGGATTAGAGTAGAAGTAGTCTTTACCTTCGATCGAAATACCTGATAAACCAGAGTTGAATAATACCAATTCCATAATATCAGCATATTTAGATTCACCGTGTAAACCTAACATTCTGTAAGAGAACATAGAATTACAAACGTTGGCACAAGTCTCGTTATATGCTGTTGTGTTCGGCATCATGTAAGCATCGATAAAACCTTCTTCGATTTTATCCTTAGAAGTCGATGCACCATAGTGTGCCTGACCTACCGCACCTGTAACATACATTTTCTTGTCTGTTACATTTTCCCAAAGGCGATCCAATGCATCTACTAATGCTTTTTCACCTGTCTCTGCTGCAACATCGGCCGCACCTGCGTAGTAATATAATGCCAATACAGCGTGACCTACTGCTTCTTTCGACTCACGAAGTGGCACTCTTTCCTGTACCATATCACCGATAGGATACCCAACTGTTTCCGGTGTATCTTCAATTTTATAAGTACCTCTATTATTGATAAACGTCTCCGCTAATTTCAAGTACTTCTCGTCGCCGACAGTTCTGTACATTTCTACCAATCCCATGATTTGAGTTTGGTTGAAACCAAAACGACCGTATCTTCTTTCGCCAGTACTAAATACAGAATACAAGTGGTCTGCATGCTTAATAGCGATATTTAAGAAGTTATCTTGTCCCGTAATTCTATGGTGAATACAAGCCGACGTTAATAAGTGACCTGTATTGTACATTTCGTGGTACTTACGGTTTTCGTAACGATCCACTTTATCGTTTAATTGCACTTGCGTTTGTAGGTATCCATCTTCAGCTTGTGCTTTAGCGATGATCTCGATGTAATTATCGATTTCCTTTCTTAGGTTTTCATCACCGTTTTGAGCGTATACATACATTGCCGCTTCCATCCATTTGTAGAAGTCACCGTCATGCCAACGCATCCCTTTGTGCTTCCCATCTTTTAATCCGGCTGCAATTTTAAAGTTGTTTAAGGCATGTCCAACCTCACCAGTCAACACCTCACCCATATAAGGAACCATTGCGTGTTCAGCGGTATGGAATCTGTCTGCCCAAAAACCTTCTGTCCATTTACAATCTCCGATATTAATGGATTTTAGCTCTACATGCTTCGTATTTTGTTGTCCAAGGATACCCTTGTTTTCTTGTGCTACCGACGATGTACTCACCATCGCTGCTGCACAAATAACTGCAAGTAACTTTTTCATTTCTATTATAAGAGTTATTGTTAATTATCTATTTTGAATAGCTGCCTTAACAAATTGAATAAATTGTATTTTTATTGTTTGTTCTATTTAATTCTATTGATGTGGGATCTAGAATTATCTACAACACAAAATTAATTTGAGACAGTTCGAAGCGGGTTTCTTTGCATTAAATAATTGTTGCAATGGGTAAAGGGGTGAAAAATTGATAATGAAAATTTGGGCTACCAATACGGCCTATTCAACAGAAAATCATGGTTTATGATAGTATAAAAGTGATTTATTTAGATATACTAAGGGGGTTTTTAGGTTGTTTTTTATGTAACTATCCGTTTTAACTTAAAGTCACATCAACGTTTTTCTCATTTTTTATTGGTGATGATTTTTTTGTTGATTTTTTCTCGATGATCATCAATTAATCTGGAAAATTGTACTATTTCGATACTTAGAAACACATCACTCCTACCCACAAACTACTTGATGTTCATTTCTAGTCTAGTCTTTCAAATTAATTTTCTATCCTCCTTCCCACCGATTTTTTGATATTTACTTTCAACAACATCCTTTTGATCAACAACACTCACAAAACTGATTTACCCCACGATATTGGCTACGAACAAAACAAACTAAAAAATGAAATTGAAATTCTTATTACTCATCGTTTGTGGCGTTTCTTTATTCTCTTCATGCAAACAAGAAGTAGCACAGAAAAGGAAGCCCAACATCTTATTTATCTCTATCGACGACCTTCGACCGGAGATGAGTTCCTACGACAATAGTATGGCTATTACGCCTAATATCGACAAGCTTTCGAAGCAAGGAACACAGTTCAATAGAGCCTATTGTCAGCAAGCTATTTGTAGTCCGTCTAGAGCTAGTTTAATGACGGGTGCTCGTCCGGAAACCATTAACGTGATCGAGAACTATACGTATTTTAGAGACGAGAATCCCGATATTATCACGCTTCCACAACATTTTAAAGACCATGGTTATACTACAATTAATTGTGGCAAAGTGTATCATGCGAAATACAACGATCCAGGTTTATCTTGGTCGATGAAGCCTGATAAATCCTTAATTAAAAATACTTTAAAAGGACTTGTTGGTGGATATATCGATCCTAAAAATCAAGAGATCTTTAAGAAGAATAAATCGGCCATGATTAAAAAGTATGGCGATAAAGCAAAATACGGATTGGGATTAGGTCCAGCTTTCGAATGCATGGACGTTCCCGATAATCAATATATCGATGGATACGTGACCGATTTAGCTATTGCGAACATCAAAAAGATTGTTGAGGAAGATCCTGAAAAGCCTTTCTTTATGGGATTAGGATATATCGCCCCTCACCTCAACTTTATTGCTCCTAAGAAATATTGGGATTTATACGACCGTAACGATATTGAATTGGCAGAAAACAATACGGCTCCAGAAAACGGTGCGGCTATGGGGTTACATGCTTCTTTTGAGCTTAGAACAAGAGCCAATATTCCAAACAAAGGTGATATTCCAGATAGCTTGGCTTTAGAATTAAAACACGCCTATTTGGCCACTTCTAGTTATGTAGATGCTCAAATTGGAAAAGTATTGGACTTCCTTAAAGAAGAAGGATTATTGGAGAATACTATCGTGATGGTTTGGTCTGACCACGGTTACCACTTAGGCGAAATGGGTATTTGGGGAAAAGCAACTAACTACGAAATCGCTACTCGTGTCCCTTTAGTGGTTTGGAGTCCTTTCCAAAACGATAAAACTAGAGGACAATCATCAAATGCGCTGGTTGAATTGGTAGATATGTACCCTACTTTGTGTGATATGGCCGGGTTGCCAAAGCCTGAACATTTGGAAGGAACATCATTTACTCCATTATTAGGTCAACCAAACTTACCTTGGAAAGAAGCGGTGTTTAGTCAGTTCCCAACACCTGCATTGAGAGAATGGGCGGCGAATCCTTTATCGGAAGGAATGAGAGAAACTTATTTTGGTCCACTCATCGAAGAGGTGGAGCAAGAAATCAAAGATCAGATGAAAGAGGAATGGGATCGTGCCTTGTTCGAAAATGATATTATGGGGTACAGTATGCGTACCAATGATTATAGAATGATCGTTTGGAAGAATAGAAAAGCACCTAATGAAGCCCCTATTTTTATCGAACTATTTGATCATAAAAACGACCCAAAAGAAACTAAAAACATTGCCGATGAACGTCCTGAACTAGTGCAACAACTTATGCTACAATTTGATAAAGGATGGAAAGGAAATGTGCCTCAACAACAATCATAAAAAGGTGAAATGAAAAGAAGAGATTTTTTTAAAAACGGAATGCTCGGTGCTGCTGGGCTGGGCATTCTGGGTGCTTCAGAATTGGAAGCCAAAGACAAAAAAGGAAAGAAAACCGTCTTGAGCGATCGAAGTAAAGATCAGTGGACGGACATGAATGGACATCAACAAAAAGTGCCTCAGAGAGTGAAGGCCAAAACTTTCGATGTCGTGGTTGTGGGTGGCGGACTCGCTGGAATTTGTGCAGCTGTGGCAAGTGCAAGAGAAGGTGTTAAAACAGCTTTAGTACAAGATCGTTCGGTGTTAGGGGGCAATGCCTCCAGCGAAATCCGTGTGTTGGTAAATGGTGTAAATCACTTAGTACCCGATTGGATTCCCGAAAGAGAAATAGGAATTATTGAGGAACTATTACTGCAAAACCGTTTTCAAAATCCACAAGAATCTTTCCCTTATTGGGATCACGTATTGTATGATTTTGTGGATAGAGAACCCCATTTGGAGCTGATCTTAAACACTCAGGCAATACATGCGGAAATGTCGGGGAATAATATCAAAACTGCTGTTTGTTGGCAAAATACTACAGAAACGGAGCTTCATCTTTCCGCCAAACAGTTTATCGATTGCTCTGGAGATGGTCTTCTTGCTGCCAAAGCCGGTGCCGAATATAGAACGGGTCGAGAGGCCTCTCATGAGTTCAACGAAAAATATGCTCCTAAAAAGGCCGATGGTTGGCAAATGGGTACATCAATTCTAATCCATGGTAAAGACTATGGAAAACCTATGCCTTACACACCTCCTTCTTTTGCTATTCCATTTACCTTGGAAGGATCACATCCTAAACGTAAAGTGCAGTCGTATACAGAGGGATATTGGTGGTGCGAAGTCGGTTCGGAATTCGACATCATAGAGGATCAAGAAGAAATGCGTAAGAAATTGATGGGCTATGTTCATGGCATTTGGGACTACATCAAAAACTCTGGGGAATATCCTGATTCGGCCAACTTTGCTTTGGATTGGATCGGATCAGTTCCAGGTAAAAGAGAATCAAGACGTTTCATCGGAGATCATATTCTAAGTGAAAGAGATTTAGTCGATCACAAACATTTCGAAGATGCTGTCGCTTTTGGGGGGTGGTCGTTGGATGAACATAACCCCGGCGGATTGGAAAACATGAAAGAACCACCGAGTTACTTCCACAAGCAATTCAGCAAAGTTTACGAAATCCCCTTCAGAAGTTTGTATAGTAAAAACATCAATAATCTGATGTTCAGTGGCCGAAATATTAGTCAGACTCACATTGCCTTATCTTCTACAAGGGTAATGGCGACTTGTGCTTTAATGGGACAAGCTACAGGAACAGCCGCTTCGATGTGTATCAAAAAGAAGACTTCTCCAAGAGGTATTTATCAAAAATATATGAATGACCTTCAGGATATTTTATTGATGAATGATGCCTTTATTCCTAATCGTCCTTCCAATTTAAAGAACGATCAGTTTAAAAAAGCCAATAAGATAATTGCTTCTTCGACCGGATCAGGCGATGTCGAATTGCTAAAAGATGGTTGGTCTAGAGATCTTCAAAAAAGCACTAATCACTGGATGTCAAAAGGCTTGCCCGCAGAAGTGCAATGCGAATGGGATGAAGCGGTCGATCTATCATCAGTGATCATTAAGTGCGATACAAATGTGAAGGTAAACATTATGATGCGACATGTCTACAAGAATAAAATCTATACGGATAAAGTACCCCCTGAAATGCTCAAGTCGCTCTCATTAGAAGCAAGAGTAAATGGTAAATGGGTCGAATTAGGTGATGTCGACAACAATCAAACGAGAAGAATATGTTTTGAGTTTGATCAAATTAAAACAACAGGACTTAGAATAAAATTGAAAGAAACTTATGGTGCAGATGCTGCGAAATTGTTCGAAATCAATGCACTAAGTTAGCTAAAAGTAGAATCAGTAAGCAGATAGTTAAAGGCAGTTCAATTTGGACTGTCTTTTTTAGTTATCAAATCAAAAGGTAGAGCATAAAAAAACCATCTCAGTAATTGAGATGGTCTTAAATTGATATCAAAATGAACGATTAGTTGAATACCTCATTATCATTAGCGATCACCATATCATCGATAGTATAGCTAAATAATTCGCTGTTGACTAAGGTATCAGGTGTTCCGTATTCTACACCTATAATTCCTCCATCTGAGTCGGTTAAATAACGCTCAAAAGGAAAATGAATTAATGTATCTGAGTAAGAGGTAATTCTGATGATTCCCTCTGCCTGAGCAGGTTGTTCCGCATCTGTATAAGAAAGATTAATTTGATAATCCATGATGTCTACATTCGGCATCACCATACTGTCCTGAGACGCTTCTTGCTTTACCGTGTAGTACATCGGACCATTAAAATCGTTGATCTTATAAGTAATTTCTTTGTCCGTTCCGGTTACATTATTTGAGTAATCTTCTATCGTATGATTTCTCAAAGTAAGATCTGTGATGTAGGAAATTTGTAAAGGTTTTTCCTTGTACAAATTAAAACCGATCATGTTCAATGCCGAAGGAAAAGCGGTAGTACTTTTAATTTCGAATACTTCAGTTTTACTGATAGGTGCTCCTACTTCTGGATGAATATCTTGACAAGATGTTTGTACTATAGCAAGTACAGCCACCCATAAAATATGTCTTAGTTTCATAATTGTATCATTTATTAAAGGAGTGCTCCAACGTGAGGAGCTATAAATCACAGGACGCCTTTTGATAACGTCCTGTGTTTTCCTTTATCTATTAAGGTCTTAATTCAATGGCTCTTACCACGATATTGTCGATGTAGAATTCCAATCTTCCTGTGCTTGGTACTGGAGTGTCAATACCAAAGAATACTTGTCTTCTATTTCCGTTCTTATCGAAAGTAATATGTTGAGTAACCGTTACCCACTTCCCTTTCTCAACATCCGATAGGTCTGGAGTTAAGAATTGCTTATCATCACCTCCATTAGATAAATCTTGGAAATTGGTTTCTAAGCCACTAGTAAATTCGACTCCTTCAGGGATATAAATATCGAAAGTGAATTCATAATCACCTGCTGGGTTTTTCATACCGTTATCTAATGGTTTGCCAGCATGTATATTGTGGATACTGAACAATTGAGAAGCTCCTTGAGTCGCTCGATCTTCAATAATTAATGACATAGAAGCATTACCTTTTGAAGCTTTATCCGTTGTACGTCTCCATAATCTTCCATCTACAACTGAGTTATCAACCCACCATCCGTTAGCGAAAGCGTCTTGGGCATTAAGTCCTTCTAACTCGAAGTCAATCATTTCTAGATTCTCAAACTCATTGGTAGAAGTGATGTACATTTCTACTTGCTCTGTATCAAATGCATCTAAAACATTTCCAGTAGCAGATCTGATATCGCCATTACCATCATAAGAGATGAAAATCTGATCAGAGTTATATGTTTGCTCACCTACTGTAAGTACTAACTTCTTGTTGTTCGATGGATCCACTTCAACATTTGATATTGACGAGGCAGCATCGTGTCCACTTAAGTTTTTGATATGTACTTTGAATGAGTTCGCTGCATTTGAGCCAATTGATGCTACAGGAATTGATGTTTCGAAAGTGATTTTCTTGGCACTGTTTTCCTTTAAGTCTGAAGTTTTCAATAAAGCTTCATCTACTTTTATCATCAATGGGATCTTCACTTGTGCAGTTGCTTTCTCAAAGTCACCTCCACTACGGATAGCTGTAAAAGTACCTGCTTCGAAGTAATCTAAGATTTCTGGGTAAGTGACCTCAGAACTTTCATCAGTATATACAGGAAGTTCCGCATTGTTCAATGTCCACTCTCTGCTATCCGTCAAACCTCTTATCGTTTTATCAACGAAAGTTAGCTTCTCATTAATTTTAAGATCCACCTTCGTCCATTGGTCCGTATTTGTTGGAATTTCATCTCCTTCATTGAATGCGAAGATTAACATACCGTCTTTATACACTTCGTATTGAGGATGGATTTCTGGAGCTTTCACGTTTAAATTCAAAGGTATAGTCTTCGCTATATTTTGATTTATACGTCCAGAAGAACCTTGTCTGATAGTTGTTAAATTACCAGCTCTTCCCCAACCTATTTTCATTGGAGTCACTTCAAAAATTCTTTGCTTACTTGATTCACCTAACCAAGATAAGTTCCACTCTCTTTCAGTAGGTCGACCAACAGTGGTGGTATCTACAAAAGTTAGCTTATCTTCACCCGCAACAAGGTTTACAGTTGCCCAATCAGAATCGTCAGATCCATCGATTACGTCTTCTGCACCAACGACACAAAGTGTATCCACTCCATTTTTTAATACATAGAATGCTGGAGCAAGATCAGCATAAACATCAACTGTAAACGCAGTATCAATAACCCAAATACCCGTTTCAGTCTCATGAGGAACCGCTTCTAATTGTCTCGAAAGACCATTGTGCTTTACTTTTCTATCGTAAGTATTGTAAAGTCTTACTTTCTGGTAACCTGCTTCTTCAAATAAAACATGCACAGTAATGTCTTCTGTTTTACTTCCTTTGGCATTATCAATAAACGGCGTATAATCTTCTTCTGATGCCGTAAAATCGCCTGATAGAAAATGTAGGTTATCAGTAATTTCCCATTGATGGAACAATGTTCCTTGGGAAAGGTCCATAAAAGAGATATAGTTATTGATGTTAATCTCTAAAGTATCTTTATGTTCCTCACTAATTGACCATGCAACGGCCCTCACTTTTGCTTCGTCTGGCAATTCTTCATCTTTCTTACAAGAGAAGACAATCGACATAAGCAGTGTTAGCTTCAATATATTTAATACTATCTTTTTCATAGTTCTAATCTCTAATTGTTCACCTCAGGATTGGTTGAAGTTTCCGATGTTGGAATCGGATAAAAATCATGTAAACTTGGAATGTAGTTCATCAGTGCCAATTCACCATCTACAATCTTGTAGTTAGGTCTTGCCGTATGTTCCTTTTCAGGCATCGGGTGAGTATCACCACCTGGGATAATTTCTGAGTTCCAAAGGATTTTCTTAGAATTGGTTCTTGCACCTTTAAAGTGAATCACCCAATAATTCTGACTAGAAATTCTCTCGTAGTTCTTACGAATCACATTCCATCTTCTTAAATCGATCCAACGTGTCATGTAACCTTCCACAGAAAGTTCCAATGGCTTTTCTACATACATTAAGTGGTCCATCAAAGAAGTAGCATCATAAGATTTACCATCATATGTTTTGCTTAAACCTTGTGATGTTCCTAAAAGAACAACACCCCAACGGTCTCTCACTGTATTGATCAAGTTTAATGCATCTTGTATCATTCCTTGTTGGATTTTACACTCTGCCAAGTTCAAATAAGCTTCTGATAATCTATTTACGATCACATTTTTTGGCGATCTGTTTAAGCCCATTGGTAAGCTTCTTTCAGAATCCAACACATCGTAATTCGAGAAGTGTTTAAAGTAACCGAATTCTGGAGATCTTGCTCCACCTGCTCTATAAGGATCCGCTTCTGATACTGAAGGTTGTTTGTAGTATGGCGTTAAATCGTCTTGTGGTAAAGCCATCATTGCTGATGCTCTCATCGAGATCATTCTATCGAAGTTGTCGCCGTCATATTCAACATTATTTCTAGCATCTAATGGGTCCACCGGATCCAATCTGTAAGCATAAGTAATCCAACCTACAGGAATTGTTTGTCTTTGTCCACCATAAATCTGAGGTGAGAAAACGGCTGCCCATCTGTTCTGACCATTCACTTCATCCCAATCGCCCAAATCAGGTCTTACTTCGTTAGAGTAAGCAATTTCTAAGATTGATTCTGAGTTAAAATCACCCGCTGTAGTAAACATCTTTTCCATGTCTGTTTCCAACTTGTAACCGTACTCATTATTGTAAATCACATCTTCGTAGTAATATGCTGCCGAATCGTAGTTTGTCCCGTTTACAAAATCAAACATGTAAGAGTTGGCCAACAACATTGCTGCAGTACCTTTAGTTACTCTACCTTCTGCTACATAACCTGTTGCATTATTAAAAATTGCTGGAAGGTGTTCGTAAGCAAATCTAAAATCCTCTCTGATAAATGCTAACACCTCTGCAGGTTCGGAAGCTTTTTTGTACATATCGTTTGCATCCGTCCAAGAATCTCTAATAATGACTTTACCATTATTGAATGCTTGATGTGCATAGAAATGATACAATCCTCTAAAGAAACGAGCTTGTGCCATTTGAAGCATCCACTTTTCATCTTCTCTGTAATCTTCCATAGGTTCTGATTGCAAACCATGGATTACTTGATTTGACCTAAAAATAGCTGCATACAAAGCATCCCACTTTTTGTTTATTTCATTGGTTGTCTCTGTATAAGTATGCTGATAAAAAGCCAAGTATCTACTTGTTGGTGTTGGACGATCCATTCCTGGATAGCCCAAATCTGAACGACAAGCTTCTTCTCCAAAGTTCCAGATGTAATGATTCATCATAGAAGCATACACGGCAGTTAGTCCTGACTCCGAATCGTCTAGATTCTGATAGAAATCTGCTTTCGTTGTTTCGTTTGGATTTATTTCTGTTAGATAGTTGTTACAACTAATTGCTATCAACGAAATAACGAGAAATAATATACACTTTAATATATAATTATTTAATTTCTTCATTTGTCTAATTGATTAGAAGTTGAATCTAAAACCTGTTGAGTAAAGCGCGGCAATTGGATAGTTACCTTTGTCCAAACCTCTTGATGATACCCCGTTACCACCTACCTCAGGATCATATCCTGTGTATTTTGTAAATGTTAGTGGGTTCTGTGCTCTAATATAGAATCTCACTTGATCGATACCGGCTTTCTTTAATTTGTTCTTAGGAATAGTGTAACCTAAGGTTACGTTTTTCAATCTCAAGTAAGAACCATCTTCCAACCAAAGGTCTGTATCTCCTCTAAAGTTGGTTGTACCTTGTTTTAAATCACCTCTATATGCTGGAATTGGTGAATACGGATTATCAGCTGAGTACGTATGGATCTGATCCAAGTGTCTACCTTCTGAGTAAGCCATTAACTTACTACCGTTCATGATTTCATGACCAAAGGCTCCGTACCAGTTCATCATAAAGTCCCAGTTTTTATAACGAAGATTTAGGATTAAACCTGCTTCATATTTTGGAAGACCACTACCCGCATATACTTTATCTGCTTCAGTAATCTGACCGTCACCATTGGTATCTCTAATCATCAAGTCACCCATTCTAGCTGCAGGATTCACTTTTTGATATTCTGCCAATTTCTCTTCAGAGTTGATAATACCTTCTGTTTTGTACAAGAAGAAAGCACCTGCTTCATGACCTGTCGCATACGCTGTCACTCTCGATTGGTTGGTCGCACCATAAATCAAACCTTGATCGGCTGTGTACACAAAGTCTTCCGAGTTCATGTTTGTGATCTCGTTGCTATTTGTAGCAAAAGTACCTGTAATATTCCAATTCAACTTCTTGAATCTACCTTTATAACCTAGAGCCAATTCAAGACCTTGGTTCACCATGTTACCCACATTCAATGTCACCAATTTATCGTTGTTGCTTCCCGCTGAAGAACCTGCTGATGCTGGAGTAGCAATTGGGAATAACATGTCTTGTTTTGTGGTGTGGTAAACGTCTGCATTGAATGTTAAACGGTTATCAAAAAATGCCATATCTACACCAATGTTATTTTGGATGGATGTTTCCCACTGAATATCTGGGTTAGCAAACGCTGCTTGAGCGGCGCCACTATACACTTGTCCATTAAAGCTATAATCAAATCCTCTTCTGATCGTTGGAAGATCGGCATAAGGTCTAAAGCTTTGTCCACCTACATTACCATGAGATGCTCTAATTTTGAACATGTTCATTGTTGATCTAAAATCAGCAAAGAAATCTTCTTCAGAAACGTTCCAACCTACTGATGCTGATGGGAAGAACTTAAACTTGTTGTTTTCTGCAAACTTAGAGTTACCGTTATAGTTACCACTTAACGAAAGTAAGTACTTGCCTTTGTAATCGTATTGTAAACGACCAATTGTACCAATGATTTTGTACACGTAGTTAAACCCTGGAGTAACTGTTGTTTCCAATGTAGCCGATCCAAATCCTGGCTTATCGTTATCTACAATACCTCTTCTTTGTACAGTATGGCTTTGCCCACTATACTCTTCCATAGAAGCACCAATCAAAGCGGATACCGTATGATCTCCGAAAGATTTCTTAGCGAATAAACGTCCATCCCAGCTAAAACCTGTCGATCTCTCCACGGCTTCCGAATAGTACGAATTGTTAGGGTTAGAGAATTCTTTCCCTGTTTGTTGGTTCACTACTTTAAAGTAAGGATTCAATCGGTTGCGATATCTGTTCATAATATTACCACCTGCATTGGTAGTAAATGATAACCAATCGGTAAAATCATATTTGATACTAATATTACCAGATAAACGGTCTCTTGATTCATCGTCTTGGAAATACAATGCTTGATACAAGAAGTTGGCTTGCATTGCTTCTTGATCCGATGCTCCTTCGTAAATATTCTTCTCTGGATCTAATGGCGCCATGTAAGGCTTGTAACGGATTGTTTGGTTCAATAAGTTACCGCTTGGACGTTGTCTATCTTCTGTAGACAAGGCCAATGAAGTATTGATTGTCCATTTATCCGATTTGTAACTAGAACCACCTCTAAAGTTCAATCTTTCAAAATTAGAGTTGATGACGTTACCTTTCTGACCATAATAACCACCTGTTAAGTTGTAAGTAAATCCTGCACTAGAACCACCTGTTAGGTTGATGTTATATTGTTGTGTTGGCGCATAATCTTCAAAAACGATATCGTCTAGGTTGTTATCATTTTTGTAGTTGTTCTTATTTCTTGATACCAACATATTGATTTCATCATCAGAAATTCCTGGATTTAAGGCTCTTTGATGTAAGATGTCGAAATACGCTTGCTCTGAGGCATTCATTAATGGAGTGTTGGTAATGATCTTTCTCACACCATAGTTACCATCAATAGATACCTTTAATTTACCTTGATTACCAGTCTTTGTAGTAATCAAAATTACACCATTGGCACCACGAGTACCATAGACCGCACAAGAAGCCAAATCCTTAAGGATATCAATACTCGCAATTTCGTTAGGTGCTAATCGGGGATCTTCATTTTGAGGAATTCCATCCACCACATATAATGGTTGGTTGGCTCCTTCTACCTCAGATAGTGTACTTACACCTCTGATTTGAATTACCGCACTCTCACCTGGAGCACCCGAAGCAGCAGTCACACTCACACCGGCTACTTGTCCTTGTAATGCATCACCTAAATCGGAAGTGGTCATTTGCTCTAAGTTTTCCGCTTTCACGTGTGCTACTGCACCTGAAACTTCTTTCTTCTTTTGCTCACCATAGCCGATTTTAACCACCTCATCCAACATTTCTACTTCACTTTCTAATGTTACATTCAAAGTAGACTGAGATTTAATAGTCACGGTTTTCGTTTTCATACCTATAAATGAAAACACCAATACGTTTCCCTCTTCTACTACAATAGAAAAGTTACCATCGAAGTCGGTAATGGTACCTGTAGTAGTTCCTTGTAGAGTGACATTTACTCCTGGAAGGGGTAGATTATCGTCTTGTCCTATTACCTTACCGGAGATCACTCTATTTTGTGCATAGAGATTAGTAAAAGAGAATAGTAATAGAGTAATAGAAAAGATGATCCCTACCTTAAATTTTCTGGTTATCGAGTAGTATCCATTCATTTTTTCATTTCATCAATTAAGTTGCCTATTATTTATTGAAGCGAAAATCTTATAGAATATTAAAAAATTGTTCTTTATAAGAAGTCAAAAAATGTGTCGATTGTATTGTAATTTATTATTTCATTTCAATTTTAATTCATTTCAAAATTAAATATTAATTCATTGATTTGTCAGCGAATTTTGAAATTTTAATTCTAAAAAAATACAGATCGAAAAAAATCACTTGAACTTATAGAGACAAAGTATTAAAATTCTGATCGTTTTCATGAAATAAAAGTAGAAATATGATGAAAAATTGAGGTGACTTTAAATCAATTAAATGTTTTTTATAGTAAAAACATTTGATTATCAATCATTTAATAAGTTACTTTTAAACACTAATAGAGAAAAGAGATTTTTTAAGAAAAACGGCATTTTTACTTAAAGTCAACTTATTTACGCTGTTAACATCATTCACTCAAAGTTTTATTCTTATTAGTTTAGTATTAATTGAAATAATATTATATTTAAATTCAATGATGAAATGAAAAACAATTTTTTAAAATTTTCTGTACAACCGCAGAACTAAATCCTAATAAATGTATAGAATAAAACTACTTGCATTCTCTTGTTTATATTTATTTATATTTAGTGATAATTTATATGGACAAGCAAACGACCAATCATTAATTAATTTCACCACAAACGAAGGTTTATCTCATTTTGGTTTAACCTCTGTTTTAGAGGATCATAAAGGTTACATTTGGATAGGCAGCTATAATGGTTTAAATAAATTTAATGGCTACGATTTCGAGATCTTCAGAAACTCTGACGATAAAATAGTGATCAGTAATAATAAGGTGAGATCTTTATATCAGGATAAACATCATAATATATGGATTGGCACCGAAGATGGCATTACAATCTATTACTACGATCAACAAAAGTTCGTCAACTTCCCAAAACATCTGATCTCCAATTCAAAATCTGATCATCCTTTTATTATCAATAAGATTTTTGCAATCGATAATCAAATTGTATGTATTTCGGAATATGATGGTTTACTGTTCTTTAATCAGGATACCTATAAAATTGAAAGGGTGCATCCGATAGAAGTTAAGAATAAAACTTATCAATATATTTTTGATGCGATTAATTATAATGATGAATTGATTCTAATGACTACATCAAAAGGTCTTTTGATGTACAATGTGGCGAATGATACGCATGAGTATGTTTTTACCGATCGATTTGGTCCTGCAAAAAGTATTACGGTAGATAATGAAAAGAATATTTATGTGGCCTTATATAATGGGATCACTCACCTGCGCATTGTAAAACAGAATGACGACTATAAGTTCCATCAAATCAAACGTTTTTTCCAGAATGAACGATTCCTAAAAGTAGATGCTACAGTTGAAGGAAAACTTTGGTTGGGGTCTTTATCTAAAGGATGTTGGTTAGTAGAAAACCCGATTCTTGTTGAACGCAATACCACTCTAGATGAAAATTCATACAGCAAATACTTCGAAATTGGGCGTGTGAATGCCATTATGGATCTTACAAAAACCAATAAGGTTTGGATTTCTTCTTACAATGAAGGTTTGTTCTTGTATGATAGTCAGCCTCGGGCGTTTAGTTACAACGACCTCAATACGGATGAGTTAAGAGGACAACAGTTTAAAAACAAAGTTCTTGAGAGCACATTGTGGGATGATGAACATATTTTATGCAGTGTGTATTTAAGAGGTTTGGTGAATTACAATACGACTACGAATAAGATCGAACCGTTGCCAAAAGAGTTTAAAAACAACCCAATGCCGAATGCATGGTCATCGGTGATTAAAGATGATAAAGGTGGGAAGTGGTTAAGATATACAAAAGGCAGAGGAGTTTGGTATTATCAGCCGAAAGAAGAGGTAAGTCATTGGTACCCAATTAAAACCAATAAAGAATCGAAGCTATTAAAAGCAAGGTTAACTCAAATTACCACGGATCACTTCGGATATTATTGGTTAACAACCAATCAGGGGTTGTATAGAGTTAAGATGGATCAAAAAGGAAATGTATTATCTGATGAAAAATTAGTTGAGGAAGAACACATCCATATTTCTGAGGTGAATCACGTAAAAAGTGTATTGAACGATACCCTTAACCAAAGAATTTTAGTAGGAAATACATTAAGTGGGATGATTAACATCGACAATAGTAAAGATATTCCTTTAAGTAAGATGAAAAAAGTGCAATACTT
This sequence comes from Flammeovirga yaeyamensis, assembly GCF_018736045.1. Classification (NCBI taxonomy): domain Bacteria; kingdom Pseudomonadati; phylum Bacteroidota; class Cytophagia; order Cytophagales; family Flammeovirgaceae; genus Flammeovirga; species Flammeovirga yaeyamensis. The sequence continues at coordinate 2,012,705 of NZ_CP076133.1, forward strand.
TACACAATCTTCAAAAGAGAAATATCTTCCTTGTAATCATATCTCGAATATTATCAATTTAGCAGATGGGAACATTGCACTAGGAACAGAAGGTTCTGGTTTACTGATCCTTACAGAGCTAGGTGATCAGAAAGTGGTTTATAAAACCTATTCAGAAAGCGATGGTTTGGACAACAATATCATTAAAAAAGTGGTGGAAGATGACGAACATACTTTGTGGATTACGACGGATAGTGGTTTAAATCGTTTCAATCCGAAAACCAAAACGTTTAAACATTTCACCAAAGAAAATGGAATGCATACGTATGCTTTCGAAAACATCGGTTTTAAACAAAAGAATGGAGATATCTTCTTTGCTGGAGGTAATGGTATTTGTGGTTTTGATCCTGAAAAAACAGAGGTTTCCTCTAACCTACCTGAGTTTACTTTTGGCGATTTAGTGATTATCAATAAAACAGTGCATGTAAATGACAGTATCAATGGCAAGGTCATTTTAGATAAGCCGTTGTATCAACAAAAGGAAATCAATTTGGCTTATGATCAGAATATCTTTTCGATTGAATTATTATCATTACACTACTCGAATCCAAAGAGTTATAAATTAAAATATCGACTTTTACCTCAAGACGATGAATGGATAGAAACATCTTCTAAGTTTAAAAATGCATCATTTAACGGTTTACCTCCGGGATCTTATACGTTGGAAGCGATGGCATCAAATTCAAAAGATAAATGGACTGAACCGATACGTTTAGATATTGTCATCTCCCCTCCATATTGGAAAACACCGTTGGCCTACAGCATCTACGTGATGATAATCCTTGTGATTTTATTCTTTGTTGGTCGTTTTGTCTTGAACCACACCAAATTGAGACACAAATTAGAACTGGAACAAGTAGAAAGACATCGTGTGGACGAACTGAATAAAACAAAGGAAAAGATGTTTATGAATATCTCTCATGAATTCAGAACACCGATTACTTTAATTACTGGGCCTATCCAAGTACTATTGAAAATGTTCCAATCCAATCAGGATGCCTTTACACATTTGGACTTGATCAACAGACAATCGAAAAAAATGTTGCAATTGGTCAATCAGGTGCAAGATTTCCATAAAGCAGAACAAAGCATTTTAAAACTAAACAAAGAGAACTTTGATTTTAGTGATCTGATCGTCAATGTCAAAAAAGACTTTGAGCAATTGGCCGAAAAACAGAAAAAGAAACTATTGATTCAGGGAGAAGTCAATCAACTTTTCATTACAGCTGATGAGAATAAGTTAGAAATCATCCTCAACAACTTATTGAATAACGCTTTCAAGTTTACTAAAAAAGGTGACACAATTTCTATCCGTTACCATTATGATGCTGAGGGATTGAAATTTAAGGTAGAAGATACGGGGATTGGGGTGAAAGCCAAGGACTTACCTTATGTTTTCGATCGATACTATCAAAATGAAAATTCGAATACCTACTCTATTGGTTCTGGTATCGGATTGGCCTTTTCGAAACGATTGGTAGAAATGCACTACGGTAGCATCAAGGTAGATAGTACAGAAGGTGAAGGCACTTGCTTTACAGTCGCTCTTCCTGTAGAAGTAAATGCGAAAGAGGCGATGAACGAATCAAGAATGCAAGATCTTATCGCTCAAGAAGATGATGATGAAAAGCAGAAAATACTTCCTTCGGCACTGGAATTACCGACACATTTGTACGATGAAAGTCTGAAGAGTTTGAATATTTTCTATGTGGAAGACAATGAGGAATTAAGAACTTTCGTGAACAGCATTCTATCGGATTACTTTAATGTCACCACTTTCGTGAATGGTAAGGAATGCTTGGATCAGCTCGAAAAAGAATGGCCTGATTTGATTATCAGCGATATCTTGATGCCGGAATTAAATGGTCTAGAATTGTGTCAGAAAATAAAATCTGATGTCCGCACCTCTCATATTCCAATCATCTTGCTCACCTCAAGGTCTTCTTTAGACGACAAAGTAAAAGGTTTGGAAGTGGGCGCTGACTACTACATCTCTAAGCCATTCGAAATGAAACACTTAATTGCATCCGTTCAAATGTTACTGAAAAACAGAAAGCAATTGAGAGAACGTTTCCAAATCGATTTCCCTGTAGAAGTAGAGAAGAAAAACTCCAATAAAGAAGATGCGATCTTTATTGAGAAATTCTACGAATTGATAGAAGAGAACCTCGAAAATGAAGACATCGATATGAATGTGTTCGCCAAAGGACTTTACCTAAATCGTACGACCTTCTTCCAAAAGGTAAAAGCAATTACCAACTATACTCCTTACGAATTACTGAAGATCTACCGCCTGAAAAAAGCGGCTGAACTTCTCGTACAAGAACAATTGCCGGTGGCTGATGTTTGTGTGAGAACTGGCTTTAAAAATAGAACTCACTTTAGTAGAATGTTTAAGGAATACTATGGGGTTTCGCCGAGTAAGTATAGTAAGAGTTTGGAGCAGACGAGTTGAACTTATTAGTCCGAGGTCAAGGAAAATAATAACATAAAGAACTCCCACCTTTCGTAGCCCGAGGGGTTGAAACCCCTCGTTAAGGAAACGAGAAAAACATACTGCTGTTCGGGTAGAAAGAATGTTCAAAAAGATATATATGCGATCTACATCAAAAAAGGGGTTTAAACCCCTTTTTTAGTGTCATAGAAGTTGTATTTTATCAGATAGATTATCGGTATCCAAAACAACCTCTTGAAATAATTTCCTTAACGATGGGTTTCAACCCATCGAGGTATCTAAACATGCAGGTATCTAGGCATGGAGATATAGAGGCACGGAGGCATTGAGGCATCCAAGTATCAAGTGTGCAAGAATTGAAGGCTTCGAAAGCATACCCATCAATATAGAAAGTCATCAGTATCAGAACATAAAAACTCCCACCTTTCGTAGCCCGAGGGGTTGAAACCCCTCGTTAAGGAAACGAGAAAAACATACTGCTGCTCGGGTAGAAAGAATGTTCAAAAAGATATATATGCGATCTACATCAAAAAAGGGGTTTAAACCCCTTTTTTAGTGTCATAGCAGTTGTATTTTATCAGATAGAATATCGGTATCCAAAACAACCTCTTGAAATAGTTTACTTAACGATGGGTTTCAACCCATCGAGGTATCTAGGCATAGAGGCACGGAGGCATCGACGCATCCAAGCATCGAGTGTGCAAGAGTTGAAGATTAAGAGTGCATACCCATCAAAGTGGGAACTCATCAAACACAAACCACAAAAAAAGACCACTCCACAAGAGCAGCCTTTTCGATTAATTATCAAATATTGTTAGTTAAGTTTTGATCTATTTCTTTATGAATTTCATTCTCTTAATGTCTCCTTTTGTGGTTTTCAGCATAAAAATGTACATTCCTGATGGAAGCTGATCTAAAGAGAATGTAGTTTGTGTTTCCTTTTTCTCTAAAGTAATCATCAACTCACCTTGAGATGAGTAAACTTCAATCCATCCATTATCCAAACTCTTAATAGTCAACTGATCTGAAACCGGGTTTGGATATATAATCATAGAAGATTCCGATGGAGGTGTGATGCTTGTTGGAGGCAATCCGCCATCAGGTTCTTCTGGATATTCATCATCTGGATAAGGATATTCTGGAGCACCCTCATCTAGATCGTTTTTAAACTGAATATCATCGATATAGAATAAAGCTTTTGTACTTTGGATGTCACGTGATCTTAGCATTAACTGTAATCTATCGCCATCTTCGAGACTTTGATTTGAACTCCCATTTCGAGTAAAAGTCTGAGAGACAGTCACCCATTCTTCTTTTGGTAGATCTTTGATATCGACTTTTATAGTTGTTCTTGGATTGGATAAAATCACTTCAATAAAATCCACTTCTGTCTCTTGATCGATCCAAATTTGGAAGCTTACTTCATTTTCCCCAGAAGGTAAATTCATAGATCCATAAGGTGAGAAAATTGAATAGTTTCCTGAGAAATCTCCCTCTTTTTGGAAACGTAAACTGAACTCTCCCTCTGCTGCTTTTTCGTTTCTTATTCTCCAAGGGTGATTGGGGCTATTCCACCATTGCACACTTCTTCCTTGAAAATAAAATGGTCCCTCGAAGCCTTTTGCGTTAAAGAAGGATTGTGTTTCCTCCTTTTGCCACACTCTGATATAGTCTACTTTATATTCTAGAGGTTGTGTAAAATCTGCTTCACTAGGCAGGCCGTACCACCAGAAAACTTCCGAAGATAACCACAACTCATGAGGATAATCGTAACGCCATTGATCGTTCTTTTCTAATTCCTCTTTTGTTACTGATCTGAGAAGTTGACCATTGAAATAGGTCTTCATGTATTCTTTATCCCACTCGAAACCAAACACATAATAATCCTCAGCCATACGAACACCCATATCGTCTTCTACTTTCCAATTTTCGTGATCGTCTGCTTTATCGGGATCCCAACTGATAAGGTTGGTTCTGTATTTTCTTTCTAAGGTTTCTGGCTGATTTTGTGGATTTCCTATTGGTCGACGACCGTAGTTTTCGGTCATATCAATTTCTCCATGGTAACCTGTCGTCCAAAATGCTGAGGTTACTGAACCATCCGCTGCTTTACATCTAATTTCCATGTAGCCATATCGAAAAAATGTTTCACTCATTACACTTGCTTGAGTGATAGGTTTGCTACCGTCAGGGCCAGAAGTTGTTCCACCGTAATAACATCCGTTATTGGTTTCTAAAGCATAATCAAAATCGGGTTCCCAATTGGATGTTAGGATGAGTTCCCCGTTTTCGACTCTCACATTATGTCCGGCAAACTGACCAGGTGCCCTGCCCTTCCATTTTGCTCGATATTCATCATTTTCTCCGAGGATCCACCATTTTCCACGATTAAGATCGTCACCATTAAACTCGTCACTTGCCCATTTATTTAAGATCCAACCACCTTCGTTATTGGGATCTGATAGAGGGTTAACTTGTCCAAAAATATAAATTGATATTAGTGATAAAGTGGTGGTAAGTATAATTCTTTTCATTCGTCAGTGTTATTAGTCCATGCTGATTCATGGAGTTGTTTATCAATTGATTGCCCAAAAAAAAGAGGCTCCTCAAAACATATCAAGATTATTCATCATCGGTTTTCACCCATCATAATTGATCAAGAATGTTGAAACAGCCTCTTATATGGTATGCTATTAACTATTTACTTTTTTTGTGGATATCGCCAAATGTTCTTTCCAGATTTGGCATGTTGAATTTATCCCACTTCATTTCGAAGTTATAGTGTGGTGCATCGAAGAATTCTGGGCGTTTTTCCTCCCAAGTGTACGACCATTCGTTCACATCATTCTTCATGATACTCACTAGTTTTTTATTTTTTGCAGAGATATCTTTTGTTTCCCCAATGTCTTTTGTCAGATCAAATAATTGCCATTCTCCAGTACCGTCTGTGTATAATTTGTAGTTGTTTCTAACAACACCAGTTCTGTTATTGGCATTAAAATGACGCATTACGTAGATACTTTCGTCTTTTCTTGGATCTGTCTTTTCGATAATGTTCGTCCAAACATCCTTACCATCTAAAATTTTGCTCTTAGGGATACTTGCTCCTGCTAAACCGGCAAATGTTGGGAAGAAGTCTAAGGTAGAAATATTGTGTGTATATGTTCCTCCTTTTTCTAATTTAGAATTTGGGTAATACACGAACATTGGTACTCTAAAGCCGCCTTCGTAAGCATCACCTTTTTTACCTTGTAATGGAGTGTTATCAGCTCCTGCTGTTGTTTTACCACCGTTATCACTAATGAAAACGATCATCGTATTTTCTAGTTCTCCATTAGCCTCTAACCTATCAACTATACGCTTTACGTTATAATCGACATTGTATACCATGGCGGTATAAGTCAAACGCTTGCTTCCTTTTTCGGCAGCATTTTTTCCTAGATGCTTTTGCATGTCTTCGATATCACTTTCTTTGGCTTGAAGTGGAGTATGCGGAGCGTTGTAAGATAAATACAAGAAGAATGGCTCATCGTCTTTTGCAGATTCATCAAGGAAATCTAAAGTTGCATCAGTTAGTACATCCGTAAGGAACAATCCTTTTTCTGTTTCCAAGAATGTATCGTTTTTCATCATCGGACGATGGTAATCTTTTGCATACTGACCAATTTTATACTGAGAAGGATCGTAAGTGGCTGCAGGTAACCAAGAATTTGAATAGTATTCGTGACCTCCACCTAAGAATCCGTAGAAATAATCGAATCCTCTTTCGTTAGGATGGAATTCTCCTTCTTCTCCAAGGTGCCACTTTCCAACAATACCTGTATGGTAACCTGCCTGTTGCATCACATCAGACATAAACGTTTCTCCTTTTGCTACACCAAAACCAGAAAAAGCGGCTAAGTTAAATTGAGCTCCGAATACGTGAGGCATTCTACCTGTAAGTATACCTGCTCTCGATGGACCACAATAAGGATGCGTTACATAAGCAGATGTAAATACAGTTCCTTCACTTGCTAGTTTATCTAAATTAGGCGTATAAATATCTTTTGCTGAATTAGGCATAAAACCCATATCTGCATACCCTAGATCGTCCAAAACAATCATGATAATGTTTGGTCTAGGTGATTTGTCTTTGTCGTCGGCATGTGCAATATTCCCTAAGAAGAAGAGCACTAAAATTGCCATTAAGCTGTTGGTTAATTTTTTCATTTCTTATCAATACTTATTCTAAAAATTGATACTGCAATCTAGAAATAACCTTTAGAAGTGATGTCGTTTTCCGTCAAAAGAAAGATGGTTTACGTGTCAAAACATCATCTAAAGGTTATTTTAAGGACTATCTCGCCTCTTTAATGTTATTATTCTGCTTAAATGAAATTTCATCTATATAGAATAACGCTTGCTCCCCTTTAATGTCATCAGCACTCACCGAAATCTGAATTCTATCTCCTCCTTTTAAGGCTAAATCTGATGCCGCTTTTCTTTTGAAAGGAACTGTTACTTCTACCCACTTCCCTTTCTTCACGTCACTTAAGTTAACATTCACAGGTTTGAAAGGGTTCTGTAAGACAAAGGTTAATTTTTTGATGTCCGTCTTCTTATCTATCCAAATTTTAAAGGTTAACTCATTTTCTCCTTTCGGTAAATCAAGTGATCCAAATGGCGAGAAAATCGACGATTTGTTTTTGATTTTCTTATCCATTTTAAAGCGTAAGGCAAACGTTCCGTCAGAAGCCTTATCGTCTGATAATCTCCAAGGTTCTTTTCCTGGACACCACCAATTTACGCTTCTTCCTTGAAAAAAGAAGGGACCTTCAAAACCCAATGCATCAAAATGTGGACCCGTAGTTTCTTTTTGCCAGATTCTAACATAATCTACATAAAACTCTGCCGGTTCAGCCAAGTCTTCTTTGGTTGGTAAACCGTACCAAGAGAATACTTCCGAATTGATCCATAATTCTTGAGGAAACTGATGCATCCATTGGTTTTTCTCTTCCAATTCTGCTCGCGTGACATGTCGAACTAACTTTCCATCGATAAACGTTTTCATGTAGTCTTTGTCCCACTCAAAACCATACACATGGTAATCTTCTGCCAAACGATATTCCATTACATCTTCAGCTTTGTACGTTTTGAACTCAGGATCTTTTTTGGCTTCCCAATTGATCACATTCGTTCTGTATTTACGTTCCAATGCTTCTGGCTTATTTTCTGGATTTCCGATGGGTAGTTTACCAAAGTTTTCGATCATATCGATTTCTGATTTATACCCTGTCGTCCAGAAAGCAGAGGTTACTGGGGAATCGGCTACTTTACAACGAATCTCCATGTATCCATACTGAAAAAATGACTCACTCATAATACAAGCTTGAGTGATAGGATGACTCTTATCGAATTTATCTTTCGTCCCTCCGTAGAACACCCCATTGTTTTTCTCTTTGATGAATTCGAAATCGGGATCCCACTTACTTTGAATAACTAATTCGCCTTCTCTAACGTGAACGTTCTCGGCAACGAATTGTCCTGGTGCACGACCTTTCCACTTTGATCTATAATCGCCATTCTCTCCCAAGATCCACCATTTCGATTTATCTAAAGTATTGCCATCAAACTCATCACTTAATGTTTCGTTGAAGATCCATTTTTCTTTATTATCAGGATCTGAAACCGGATTTTGAGCGAATAGTGAAGTGGTGGTGAGTGCCATTAGAGAGGCACCCACTTTAAATATATTTTTGATTGTTGATTTCATTTCTTATTGTTCGATCGTATTCTTTTGATTGATATTGATAATTACCTGATTGGAAATTAATTTTCCATCTTTAGTTCGGGCCGTTACTTTTAACTCCGTAGGCTTTTTAGTGGATTGTGCTACCATTAAACACTTACCGTTTACTGTAGCTACCGACTGATTTTTGAAGTTCGTAATCATTCTAGAATCGCCACAGTCAGTACCTAAGAATCGGTGTTCACCTTCTAACTCAAAGATAACCTCATCTTCCGAATATTTTACAGGTTTTCCCTTTTTATCGACCAACTGAGCTACAAAATGTACCACATCCGTATTATTGGCCAACATCGAAGATCTGTCTGGAGTAATCTCGATAGCATACGCCTCTCCAGCTGTTTCTAAGACAGTGGATGTAGATTTACCGTCTTTCTTACCTTTCGCGACAATCTTTCCTTTTTTGTATTTTACTGCCCACTTGTACGTATAATCTTCTTTATCTTTTAAGTATTGCTTGCCTAACGATTTCCCATTTTGGAACAACTCTACCTCCTCACAGTTAGAATATACTTCTACAATTGTTTCGTCGCCTTGTTCATAATTCCAGTGAGGATTTACATCTTGCCATACTCTTGGTGCCAACTCCCAATAGCCTTTCTTCTTCTCTACTACTTTACCATTTTCATCTACTTTATAAATCGATTTTTTGGCTGTTTGAGAATACATAGTGATCACTGGAATATCGTCTCTCCAAAGTGCCTTAAACATATAATAAGAACCTCTTTCGAAACCTGCCAAATCCAATGGACCTTCGTTAGTTACTTTTAGTGGCCATTGATGTTGACGACGTTCGCCCATATAATCTACACCTGTCCACAAGAATAAACCAGGAATAAAATCTCTTTCTTTTACCGCTTTCCATTCGTAGTAACGAGGCACATTTTCCGTACCCATCATGGCTTTGTTAGGGTACGTTTCTTTAAAGTAATCGTACTTGTGTGGCTTGTAACTAAAACCAACTACATCCAATACATCGGTATAACCCGTTTCGAAACTTGATGTAGGTAAAATACAGTTCGCTGTTATGTAACGAGTTGTATCCATCTCCTTTGTCCAATCGGCAAGTATCTTAGCTGTCTCTCCAATCGTAAAAGTTTGCTCAGGGAAATTCTCCCAAAACGCTCTTACTTCCTCAGGAGTGTGAGGAGGAATTTCTGTTCTCCACAACGTCCAGTCCATTTTATCGTCCTTGTTCGTTTCCTTAAAGATACCTGTTGCACCACGGTTACCAGGGTACGTCCACTCAATTTCATTACCAATCGACCATTGGAAAATACTTGGGTGATTTCTACTCGCTCTCATCACATTTTTCAAATCCGTTTCAGCCCAAACTTGGAAATGTTCAGAGTGACCTCTCGTAATATAATCTACATCCTTATCGTGCATATTGAAACGCTTGTCTTTTGGCAAATCCCACTCATCATAAAACTCGTTTTGTAACAAGAATCCCATCTCATCGCAAAGGTCTAAGAATTCGTCTGATGCTGGATTATGTGCCGAACGAATTGCGTTACATCCGCCATCTTTCAATTTTTGTAACCTTCTTCTCCACACGTCTTTTGGTACAGCTGTACCCACAAGACCCGCATCGTGGTGAAGACAAACACCTTTAATTTTAATGTTTTTACCGTTCAAGAAAAAGCCTTTGTCTTTATCAAATACTGTGGTTCTGAAACCAAATGTGGTAAATCTTTCCTCTAGAACTTCATCTCCTCTTTTTACAATAGTTTTTGCTTTGTACAAATTCGGATCATCCACATCCCAAAGTGCAGGATTTTTTACTTCTAAAGACTGAACAATTTGTCCTTTCGCTTTCGCTGATAATTCAATCTTAGAGGATGTTGTTTTGACTACCTCATTCTTTGCATTCAAAATCTCTGTAATCACCTCGGCAGAAGACGTCTTATCATAATCATTTTTGATATCGATTTGAAGCTGAACCGTTGCACTTTCTTTTTCTACTTTTGGTGTCGTTGCAAAAATGCCCCAAACCGGAATATGCATTTTGTCGACCACTAAAATCTCAACATTTCTATAAATACCCGAACCTGTATACCATCTAGAATCGGCATATCGGCTATGATCTACTCGAACAGAAAATCTATTTTCTTGTCCCTTCGGTGATAAAAGGTGAGATAAATCGTAGTAGATAGGTGCGTATCCATAAGGGTGATTTCCGATCTTCATTCCGTTAATCCAGAAGTCGGCATTGTTGTACACCCCATCAAAAATGATGTAACACTTTTGATGATCTTCGATAGGCGTATCAAAAATTTTAGAGTACCAACCTATCCCTCCTGGAGAAAATGCTGTACATCCTTCCAAATCTTCAGAAAAATCCAGCTCGATCGACCAGTCATGTGGTAGATCTAATTTCCTCCATTCTTTGGGAGAGTATGTAGTTAACGCGTATTCAGGTTGATCTGATAAAGTGAAATACCAATCATCATTAAAGCTTTGTAAGTTCTTGTTTTGTGCAAGACCTACTAGGCTAAATAAAAAGTATAAAATTGGTAAAATGATAATCTTTTTCTTCATTTCAATTTCTTTAAGTTGTATCAAATTGTTTGTTGCGTGAATGCACCCTAAATGCATAGTGTAAAATTAGAGCAAACTGTACGGGGCAACGTGACTCTCAGAAAATGAAATGTGACTGATTTACATTTTTACCTATGTTACTATACGTTCAAACGCAGATATACAAAATCAGTAAATTGCGATTTATAAAACTCTAGGAATGAATTAATTGATATAAATTAAAAATTCACCTACCGATAAAAGTTACTTTAAGCTTACTTGTACATACCTCACCTCCAAAGGTTGCATCACAAAGTTAGCTTTAGATGAAGTCCCTTCAATGATGTTTTTAATCTTCATTTTCTTTGAAGATTTAATATTGATTTCTTTCTCAGAGTGCCCCACATTCACAATAGAAAAGATCGCTTGGTCTTCATTTACTTGATGATATCTCCAAATACAACTTTGGTTGGACAATTCGCTTTGTTCTTGTACATCAAATGGCTTTTTGATTGTAACACTTGCCAAGGCTTGCTTCCTAAACTCTTTCAAATCATCTACAAAAACAATCGAAGATCCTTTTAGAGGAGAGAGTTTTCGACCATATTCATCCGTCAGAATACTTTCTTTATCCATTACAATTTTACCGCCTTTATCGATGTAACTTTGCAAAGCATCTCTTTCTTCTTTGGTTACATTCGGAGTTTTTCGAATAAGGATCACATCCCATTGATTATGATTTTGCTCTTCTAAAATTCCTTTGGTGGCAAAACCAATGGGGAAGCCATCGAACAATACACTTTCGTAAGTCGCAAACACATCGTCCATATACAATTTTACGTTAATAGCCGAAGTTTCCGACTGAAAAACTCTGATGGGTTTTCTTTGTTTCTGAAGGGCAGCAATGGATGCTCCGTTGGCATTTAAATCGGCAAAAGTCAATGTAATTTCGTTAAGCACTGAAGGCATCTGAGTGATCGATGCAGCATATCCTTTTGCTTCTTTTCGTAACGATCCGTCCAATCCTCTAGGCCAAAACCAAGTTTGTACGGCATTCATTCCGAAAGTGGTTGCCAACCAATAGGTGGCTCTAGCATACTCCGGTTTTAAGTACAAATCTCTAAATCGGATCGTCGAAATAAAATGGCACTCCGAATTGAACATCACTTTCTCTGGGGAAACGGATTTCATAAAATCGTAGCTCATGCATAATTGTCGGAAATCAAAATAGTAACGTGCTTTCCAAGGTTCTGCTTTTTTGTTCCACATATCACTATAGGTCGCCCCTGCATCATTTCCTATAATTGAAGTCAGACGAGTCATGTATTCTAAGTCGATACCGTGTGTTCTACCGTTATTGGTAAACAGATGAGGCATCACTTTTATATGTGTTTTGGCGGTTGGATCGTAGTGTGTGATTTCATCATTTAAGAACTTAAACCACTCATTTCCTCTAATTTGATTAAATCGACACCAATCGTACCACTGTGCTGTTCCTAGTAACTTCTCATCGATGGGAACTTCAATCGTCACCTCATCAAAAGAAGTGAAATTGCTTCCCCAAACCGCATTTAATTGATCTATATGCTGATGCTTCTCCTTGAGATATTCCTTAAATTTCTGATGCGTAAACGTTGAAACTGCTCCTGTATCCCACTCTCCTTTTTTTGTATGCCAATGTGGTTCGTTCACCAACATATAGCCTAACTGACTGTACTTTTTTCCTTGAATCTGTGGGACTGTATTCTTAAAAAGTAAGTCCAATAATTTCTTTGTTTCTGGGTGATCGATATCGTAATCAAAATACCTTCTTTTACCAATTGATGTCTCCGGATATTGCTTCGTAAACCACTTTGGTGGATTTTTATGATTGATAAAAACAAAGCCTGCAGTTTTACTTAGCTTATTCTCAATTTCACTTACTAATTTAGGCTTCAAATCTCCCTTCGAGTCAGTGATGTAAGCCGTCGACATAAACAATCCATCTAACTGCCCATGATAGTCAGTAGTAAATTTATCCGAAGGTTTCCAAGAATAATCGGCTAAGAATACGGGTTGGTTTTTATATAAAATATCGTTCTCTTTTATTTCTAAATTGGCCCAATCGATCGCTACCGACTTTTGCTTTTTAATCTCTCCTTTTAATGCTTTTTGTAAGGATAATTGGGCTTCCTCGAGCATCATCAAAATCTCTTTTTCTTCTCGCATAGGTAGTTCAATAGCCACCTGATCTGCAGAATCCCTGTAGGTTTTTACCTTCTTAAATAACTCTGTATTTTTTTTAATGTTCATTCGATCCCAATCGGCAAATCGATAACAAATTTCGGCTGTTCTTAAGGTAGTTTGCTCCTTGTAAACATCAATGCCTTTTTTCTTTGCTTTTTGAATGAGTGTTGACAGTGCTTTCTTCTCTTTCTGAAAGTTTTTCTCAAATGTTTGGGCGTGTATGCCTGTAAATAAGAAGGTGATAAAGATGAGTAGTGGTAGTTTTTTTGTCATTTTAGTAAGTTATTTAATAGATCTATTTATTCAAAAATTGGGGCTGTATATACCCATAAGATTCCTTCCACAAATTAGACATTGGAGTTCCCCTTAGATTTCCCATGGTTGAAACCATGGGCTGGGGATAATCTTTATCAAAAAGACTGAAGTCTTATTGATTTTTCTCAAAATAATTTGATAACTATTCATACTTTGAGTTTATCTCTAGCCCACGGTTTCTTGGGGTTTCGGGTTTATACAGCCCTTATTTAATCACTATGATTATTTTACATGCACTTTATTCGATATTACTTTCCCATTGCTTAATTGCAAGTTGAAAATATAAATACCTTTTGGAAGTGCGTTCACATCAACCTTCACACCATCTCCTTGATGATCAATTGTTTTTACTAATTGACCTAGGCTATTGAAGATACTTACCGATTCGATGTTTGGTCCTACCACATTTACTTCATGTTGTGCTGGATTAGGGAAGATCTTGATGTTCAATCTATCCAATTCTGCACTTGTAGGTGCATCACTTTCTACCGTAATCATGTCTTCCATTAATTTGGTGTCATCACCCGCTTCGTTGCTTACTTTTAAGCTCACATCGTACTGACCAACTTCGGTATACGTATGCTTCGGATTTTGCTCTTCTGATGTATTGCCATCACCAAAGTTCCAGAACCAAGAAACAATCTCACCAATAGACAGGTCGGTAAACTGAACGGTTAATTCTCCTTTGCCTGTTGTTGGATCTGCTTCAAAATCGGCAATAGGAGCTTCTAGTGGTTCTTCAATAACAGTCACAAAGTTTTCTTTGGTTTCTGTAGATTCTCCACCTGCATTTTGTACCGTTAATGTTACCGTATACTCACCCAATGCGGCATAGGTATGTGTTGGGTTTTGAACTTCTGATGTATTACCATCGCCAAAGTCCCATGCCCATGATGTTGGCGTTTCTGTTGATTCGTCTGTGAAGCGAACCGGATCTCCTAAAATCGCTTCCTCCGTATTTACTGAGAATGCTGCTGTAGGAGCTGGAATCTGATTGACCGTTATCAAATCTTCTTTTACGATTTCGTTGCCTCCATCTGCATTTTGGGCCATCAGTTTTACAGTATAGGTTCCTACTTCTGTATAAATATGTGTGGGATTTTGCTCATTAGAAGTCGACTCGTCGCCAAAGTCCCAAGCCCAAGATGTTGGTGTATTGGTCGACTGATCTGTGAATTGAACGGTCAAAGGCACTGTACCTGAGGTAACGTCTGTTGTGAAGTCTGAAACTACTGGATTACCTGCAATTACATACGCTTCTTTCGTTTCTGTCGATTCTCCAGTTACGTTTTTCGTTGTCAGCTGTACTGTATATTCTCCAGCAGTTTCATAGGTATGGAAAGGATTCTTTTCTGTTGATGTATTGCCATCTCCAAAATCCCAAGCCCATTCTGTTGGATCATTTTCTGATAAATCAGTGAACCTCACCACCAACGGTAATTCGCCAGTTGTTCTATTTACCTCAAAATCTGATACAGGTGCATAAATCATTTTTTCCAACTGAACAACCATTGTTTTATGCTCCTCAGTCGTAATATATTGACCAGTTACTTCTTTAAAATCTGCCAATGACACTTTGTAATCGATCACCGTACCCACACTAAATCCTTGGAATACGGTTAAACCTCTCACGTCAGAAAGTTGTGTCTGAGACTCGTTTAAGATTACCGTTGCACCTTGTACAATCTGTCCGTCTAAATCTGTTACTTCAACCATGAAATCAGATGTTTTTTCTTTCATGACCACATTTACGGATACGTCATCATTTTCTACGGTAAATGCAGAAGTGATGGTGTTGTAACCGTCTTTCATCACAGTAAATACTTTGTTAGAAACAGCAGAGATCATTAATTCTGCTTCGCCTAACATGTCTGTCATCAAGTTGTCGAAATTCGAAGTTGATATTTCCGCTCCATCAACCGCTTGGTCTTCTTCATCTTTTACAGTGATTGTGACCGTTTTCTCCTCTTCAGGAACGTATTCGCTTAATGGAGTCACTTTAAAATCATCAACATACATTGTTCCTGTACCAACCGTGTATTTATTGAAACGAAGTCCAACCCATTCCAAAACAATATCGTCTCCTGCAGGTAAAGTCTGATTTTGCATAACCGTTACCCACTGATTCTTAGGTAGCTCATCTAAAGCAATTAAATCTGTTTGTGCATTGCTCACATCGTACTTATATACCGTGGCGATATTGTCTAAAGTACAGTTTTCGTCGATCCAAACTTTCATGCTAATCACATAATCCTCTGGCATTACTTTAGGCTGTTGGATAGATGTTTTAGGCGATAAGTTTTTGTTACCTGTTGCAATCACTTCATCGACTACTGCTTTGATACTGTAGTTTCCTCCCCAAGATTTTTCGTCTGTGAAAGTGTATACTCCAGAAGTATTCGACCACTCACTTTGTTGCTCTTCGAAACCGTAATTACATGAGTTCAAAAATGCTGATGGGTTAGAAACACATCCTTCTTCTTCTCCTCCATCTTCGATATCGTTTGGATCGATAATGCGAATATCGTCGATATAAAGCGTGGCATGATCGCCCGTATTTCCGGTTTGTACTTGTAGGTTTACTCTCAAGTCTTCACGAATTGTACCCGCTTTGAAAACTGTTTTTAGTGTTACCCACTCGCCTTCTGCAATAGAAGAAATATCGAAGTTAACGGCTGTAGAAATGTTGATCAAACGGATGGTGTTGATCGTGCTGCCTTCTTCTTTATAGACTTTCATTGAGAACTCTAAGTCTTTATCATTTGGCAATGGAGCCGATAATTTCTCCAAATACGTACTTTGGTTTGCACTTAATGGGGCATCGTGAGTGAAACGCATCACACGTTTTCCATGAGGTGCACCATTCATCTCTACAATTGAGAATGCTTGCGCACTGATCCAATCCACACGAGTTTTCGTACCGTCTCCATTTAGATCCAATAATGTTGGACCTTCGAAACTATGTAAATGAGAATTGACTAAGTTGATGTCTCCTTCTGCATTTGGAACATCTTTAGCCACTTCTGTCTCCTCTCCGCCGTTATCCGATTCGAATTTAATAAGTTCGATATCATCGATAAAGAAGTATTCTTCAGTTCCCGATGGGTTCAAATCAGATTCTCTCACACGAATGGTGATCTGACCATTACTTGGGTCGCTTTCTTTGTTGAAAGTGAAGTTTTTCGATAAGGTTACCCATCCATCAGCTTCTGTAATACCTGAAATATCAAATTGATGAATGATATACAGACTCTGACTCATGTTGTCTTTTAAAATGATATCGAAAGTGTTGACTCTATTGTTTTCCTTCGCTTTCACTCTCACATTCAATTTATAATCGCCTTGGTTCATATAAAGTGATTTTACTGGTGAGTGAGCAGCCAAAGTAACGCTTGATGTAATGTTCGAAACATCCGATAAATCTAAACTTCTTTGTCCGGTATGCATCTCCTCTCTGCTATAAGCTGCACCATTTCCTAATGTCCAGTTTTTCTCTGTGCCATCGATAAATGCACTTCCTTCAAAGCCGTACAAAACAGGGTCTAATCCAGTAAACTGAAGTGGAATTCTTTCTTCAATTTCGATATCATCGAAGTACACTTCGGCAAAAGAGCCGCCGTCTGTATCTCCCGGTTGGATCACCAAAGAGAACGTACCTTCTGATGTTGTCCCTGGTAGCATATCAAAATTAAAAGCTACTTCTACCCATTCTCCTGTTCTTACATTGGAAACATCGAATGGATCTAAACTCTTACTTGGGTTTTTGAAATTCAAACGGAAACGATTCAAACCACTACCCGGCTCTACAAACATTTTTGCTTTGAATGTGTAATATCCATCGGCCAACCTTACCACACCACCTGGAGCGTGTAAAGATGCATTGGCTGCAAGTGGAGAGTTGTATGAGAATTTCAAACTATGATCTCCCGAATACGCTTTTGTGTCTACAATCTCATGATAATCGGCATTCAACGTCCAACGCTTGGCCGTACCGTCTACAATGGCAGGACCTTCGAAACCAAATAATGTTGCATCAAGAGGTAATTCTGATTCTGGAACCGATGGAAGCGGTGGAATTTCCGGACCTTCTGTCATCCACATCAAGAACTTGAAACCGGCGCCATACAATTCGCCTTTTTCTACTACCTGACGCTTCATATTATCTTCCAACTTTAAAGCGATTTGATAATACTCATCATAATTTGCCGCATCTTTGTCCGACAATTGGTTATCTAATTCTAGAGGATCCTCTACCATATCGATAAGGTAAGGTTCTTCTTTGTTGTTCAATACGAGCTTATAACGTTCTGTAGCTACACACATCCACCAGTTTCCGTCTTGTACGATCAATACCGTATCTTCGTCGGTAACCATTTGTTGGTCTCTAGTAAATAATTCCGATTTATCTTGACCATCGATATCGTCCATCGAAGGCAAATCTGCCAATGCCAATAAAGTCTGTCCCACATCCGCATTTGTATGAGGAGTGGTGACGATTTTACCTGCATCGATTTTCTTAGGGTAACGGATCAAGAATGGTAATTTTGCTGATCCATCGTACGGAAGACCTTTGTTGATTCTACTCATCTCGAAAAGCATATCACCGTGATCGGACGAGTACACAATAATTGTGTTGTCTAGCTGACCTTTCTCTTCCAAGAAGTCTAACATTCTACCAACGTTATCGTCTACTGCAGAAAGCATCCCCCAATATTCTTGCATATAGAATTCATCGAATTCTGCATAACGTTGCGAACCATGCCATACGTCGTTATTGTTTCTATCGTTTGCCCAATGTGGTCTTTTGATAATACCTGCTTCATCTTCCTCTGGTGTTACATACGTTTGTTCGTAGGTATAAGGAGCTTGGAAGTCTACATTACGACACCAATCTTGATATTCTGGAGCTGAGTGGTTTGGTGTATGAGGATCTGGAATCGAGATCATCAAACAGAACGGATCGCCATTGTCTACATCTTGTTCCATAATTTCTATGGCTTTGTTGGTGTAGAATTCAGTGGCATAAATCCAGCCATCGCCAGGCTTACCATTTTCACCCCAGTTGTAAGGAGGGTTACCGTCCTCGTCGTACCAAGTCCAGTGTTCCTTTTCAATTCTCCATTCGATGTTATCGAAACCAAAGTTTCTACCTGCACCCCAAACTTGCGTTTCCGGATCGTCTTTTCCTTCTAAGTGCCACTTCCCAACGTAAGCTGTTGAGTAACCATTTTCTTTAAAGGCATCGGCAAAAGTTTTTAGTTCACCATGCATAGGTCGGTCGTTACGTGCCGCACCCGTTACAAAAGGATAACGCCCCGTCATTAACGATGCTCTAGAAGGTGTACATGTTGGAGAAGTTGCATAATGCTTTGTACTTACTGCTCCCTCCTCCCCAATTCTATCTAAATTGGGAGTAGGAACATTTTCTGTAGCCGCCCATGGGTTGTAATAATCTTCGTTGGATATGTTTCCACTACCCATGTCTAATTCTCTATACTTCCCGATAGTCTTAAAACTATGTTCGTCAGTATGAATAATTAGTACGTTTGGCTTTTCTTGTGCTACTACAAAATGTGAAAAAATAAGGGCAATAGTCCCTAGAAAAAGTCTAAAACTTTTCATCATATTGTTTTAGTTATGTAATAATTAAATAATTTTTGATTCTTGAGAGATCGGTCTGCTTAATAGTCTCTGTAATAGTTATGTGTCATCAAGAACCTACAGATAGGTATTCCCTGTTAATTCATTGTTTCATTTCATTTCTTTTTATAATGTGAAAATTACGCTTTTAATGATCCAAAGGTATTTTGATTCTCCCCGAAGCAGGTTGTTATTAGTGAAAATGATGTTTTTATTAGTCAATACTTATTCAGCATCAAAAGAAACATTTGATAAACATTTCTACTCAAACAATACCACATAACCAGCTCATTAAGAAGTACTTACCCTCTGCATCAGATAGCATTAAAAATTGAACTGACCGACACTTTCTTTTTATTTACTTAGAAAAACACTCCTATTTTAATTATTGTAGTTCTTCGCTTTTGATAATCATAAATATCAATTGAAATGAATAGAATAAAGCAATTATTACTTATTGGTGGGGTGACTTTATCGTCGATGACGTTGCATGCCCAAAACCCTTTTACCGATCCGAACAACAAAGAAGGATGGGTCTTGAATGAATCTGTGAGTGATGAGTTTAAAGGCAACTCACTCGACAAAGACAAGTGGATTGTTCAGGGTGAAAACGACAACTACGAGAACAACTTTAAAGGAAGAGCCCCTTCTCAATTTGTGCCACATGCGGTGAGCGTAGAAAATAACGAATTGGTAATTACGACTCGATGGGAACCCGGCTTTAACTTCCTTAAAGGGAAACATAAAGGATATAAATTTGAGAACATCACGACAGGTGCGATCATCTCGAAAAGTAAGTTCAAAGAAGGCTATATGGAGATCAGATGTAAAGCTGCTGATGGTCCGTTATCAAGTGCTTTTTGGTTTACTGGAAAAGGTGGTGAGTTAGATGTTTTTGAGATCTTTGGGAAGTACCCAAAAGACAAGCATCATGAGAAAGTCTATCATACTTCATTCCACGATTGGAGCAGAAATCCGAAAGATCCCTTATTTGGTAAAACAAGCTGGGACAATAAAGTACAATTGCCTTTCCGATTATCGGAAGATTACCATGTATATGGCTGTGAATGGAACGAAGACTTTATGAAAATCTTTATCGACGGTCATTTAGTCCGCTACATTACTAAAGAAGAATTGGGTGATAAGTGGGTAATGAACAATGAACAAAAAGTATGGGTGGACAATGAGGTCTTCCCTTGGAAAGTTAACCCTAAGAAAGAAGATATCCCTGCCGACGGTTTAAAATTCAATATCGATTATGTTCGAATTTGGCAAAAGAAAGGTGATGTAGCCTAAGGCATACAAACAACCTGAAAACCTTTTATCAAATGCTAGTTTCGAAGAAGGTATTGGCGATTGGGAAACAACAGGAAAAGTGAAATTGATGACGAAGAAAGGTAGCTTTGATGGCCAAAATCACATCAAATTATCTCCAAACAGCGAAGCGACAATTTCTAAGACCATAAAATTGAAGCCGAATACGACCTACATTCTATCAGCCTATGCTCGTCTTCCAAATTCTGATGGGAAAACGATCTATGAAAACGGTTGGTTGGGTGTGAAGAATTACGGTGCAGGTCAGCAACCAATAATCAAGTACTTTAAGAACGATTGGTACAGACAGTCGATCTTGTTTACAACAGGAAGTAATGCCAATAAAACATTGGTGTATTTCACGAATAAGTGGAAAAAACATGAGGTACGTGTGGATCATTTTGAGTTGATCGAAAGTCCATCGTTAAAGGATAGTAGCATATAGCAATAGATAATTTTTCTGAGACATCAGAGAAGTTAGGAGAGTATAAAAAATCCCACAAGACCTATCATCTTGTGGGATTTTTTTGTCTACTGTACCTCGTATCATAAGCCCCGGAATTAATTCCGGGGCTTATGATACATCCACATTTTTTTATTTACTAATTCACTTGTTTAGTATCTATTTTACCTCCAATGATACAACTAAAACGATACTCACCAGATTTCATCAAAAACTGTTTCTGTATGTGAGTTAAAGTTCCACCAAGGGCGGCTTGTCTTAAACCGATATTTAAAGTATAAAAATCATCTTCAACTAGTTTGTACTGATGCGATGCCTTTCTAATTTTTGAAGCCGAATAAGGCCAAATAGAAAACTCTAGTGTAGGTTCACCTTGTACAAATAATTCGGATGAACTGTTATTCGAAAATTTTACCCAATCTGTATTTGTTCTATTTCCATTTTCTTGAGGCTTCACATAGGCATAATACAAATCGTCTGTTTTGAGTTGATACAAACGCTTTTGACCACTTCTGTTCCTATCGATATAATTTCCATAAGGACCATTTCCATAAAAGGCCGTCTGATTTAAGCTTTTATTGATACCCATAGTCAAACCAAAATTAATAAGGTCGGGAAGGTCGTTATTGGCATTTAGATGCATATCTATTTTCACCCCTTCATTTGATATGATATAGGTAAGGTGAAGGTCCACTTTATCTTCCATTTTATGATGCACATTGACCTCCACTTCGCCTCCTTTCAATGGGTTTGAAGTGATGTTTGTAGACCATTTCTGATCTATATCTTTCCAGAATTTAGTTGATTGACGCATAGAATAAGCAGATGATCCTCTCATGTCATTATCCGTCAATGGTCGCCAAAAGTTTACCTTAACAGGTTGCTTTAAAAATTCTTCATTTTTGATTTGATAAGATGTCAATTCTCCAGTTTTCTTAGAGAACACAACATGCGCATTTTCACTCTTAACGATTAACTGATCCGCTTTTTCTTCAACTTTAAATTGATCTTTTGAAGCTCTTTTGTTCTTTACAACAATTGATTGATGTTTACTTTGATAGATAAGTTGAGTGCTCCCTACTTCACTCCCGGCCTTACACCATAATCTATCTTTTTTCTCTAATAATTTGATGTTAATTAGATACTCTGCATCGGATTTGATGAGTTTCTTTTTGATGGGAAGTGTAAAGGTCGATTCCTCCCCTGCCATTACATCAATTTTATCTAATTCAGTAGTCTGTATCGCTACTCCATTTTCTAAAAGTTCTACTACGAATTGATAGTTACTAAATGAAGAATCATGGAATCTATTTTTAATTTTCACCACTCCATTTTCTTTATCCTCCCATTGGATTTCGAATGGTTGAAAAACATGTTTCATTTCGTAAGCATGAGGATGAGGGGTTAGATCTGATGCGAAAACACCATTCATACAGAAATTTTGATTATTAGGAACATCACCAAAGTCCCCTCCATAGGCATAATAGGATTCTCCTTTATCATTTTTTGTGACTAACCCTTGGTCTCTAAAATCCCAGATAAATCCTCCTATAGTATTTGGTGTTTTTCTGATGTAATCCCAGTATTCTCCAAGGCCACCCATAGAGTTGCCCATTGCATGCATATATTCACACATTACAATTGGTCTTTTAATATATTCGCTTTTCGACATGTTCACTACTTGCGACAAATTAGGGTACATTCTACTCACCACATCTACGTATGGAGGGTCGGTTGGATTCGCCATTGCTGGAGATTGCCCAATATCAAAGCCCTCTTGATATTGTGGATGGGTCGGGTCCCCTTGTGCACCTTCGTAGTGGATAAATCTTGAAGGATCAAAATCTTTAATCCAGGCGGCCGCTGCTGCGAAAGCAGGACCAGTTCCCGCTTCATTACCTAGCGACCAAGAGATAATACTTGGATTGTTCTTATCTCTTTCCACCATACGGTAGACTCTACTCATTAATGGCGCAATCCAAGACGTTTTATTTGGAATATATCCTCCTAAATGATGTGTTTCTATGTTGGCTTCAGACATGACGTACAAACCATATTTATTACACAATTCCAAGAAATAAGGATCGTTCGGGTAGTGAGAAGTTCTCACTGCATTGATGTTGAAACGTTTCATTATTTTCACCTCTTCTTCCATATCCTCTCTCGTGACTGCTTTTCCTCTTACAGGGTGATGATCATGTCGGTTAACACCTAAAATTTTTGTTGGAATATTATTAATTAATAGTGCTTGATTGTTATCAAAGGCTACTTTTATAAAACCTACCTTTTCGCTTCTTGCTTCTAATAATTCCCCTTTCTTGTCGTAAAGAGAAATGACTAAAGTATAAAGATTCGGATGTTCTGCAGACCATAACTTTGGATTCGTAAAAGTCGCTTTTAAACTAGGTATAACAGGAAGATCTCTTTGAGGCCAACGAACATTCACTACATCATCCGCAGAAACATCTGATAGTGTTTCCACTAACTCTTTTCCGTTATCATCAAATAGTTTCCCTTTTATGGTGTAATCCTTTAGTTGAATATGTTCCGATGCTTTCCACATTTCGGGTTCAACTTTTAGCGTAGCCTCCGTTAAATCATCATTTAAAATGGTCCTCACTCTAAAATCTGTCATTGATATTTTAGGTTGCGCCATGATCATTACTTCCCTATGGATACCCGCTAATCGCCACATATCTTGATCTTCAAGATAACTGCCATCGCTGTATTTAAATACTTGAACAGCCACTCTATTTTTACCTTTCACAAGATATTTTGTGATATCAAATTCTGCGGCCAATCTACTACCCTGACTGTAGCCTACCTCTTCTCCATTAATCCATACATAAAAAGCAGACGTTACTCCTCCAAAATGTAAAATTATATCATCTCCATCCCAATCTGCTGGAACTTCAAAATCTCTGTAATAGGATCCAACAGGATTATCTCTATAAATAAAAGGAGGCATAGGAGGTCTTGGACCTCTCCAATCGTAATTGGGTAATTTACCTTCCAAAATATGAGGGGTAAAAGGATACACTATATTCGTATAAATGGGTTGTCCATATCCCTTTAGTTCCCAATTGGAGGGCACTTCAATATCTTTAAAATTACTGCTTTTAAACTCTTTTTTATAAAATTCTAAAGGTCGTTTTTTATCATCATCCACATAGTTAAATTTCCAGGTGCCGTTGAGCATCTTCAATTTACTCTTGCTTCTATCCAAGGTTTTGGCATCCTCCTCTGAAGTGTAAGAGTTAGAAGGTACTCGTGCATCTAATTTATTCCTTTCATATACCTCTTCGTTTTCCCAAATATTTTGAGAAAAAGTTGGTATTGAAAGCGTCAAGAAGATAATGGTTTGAATAATTTTTTTCATTTCATCTATCAGGTTAGCATTGTTTATTTAAAATGATGTTACTTCTAATAGTAATCGCTTAATCAAACATAATGAATAGTGAATCCTCTTCTTTATTTACTCAGATTATTATGAGCAATGTTCAGATATAACCCCGTATTCTAAGATAATTTCAACCTCTTGTCTATATTTTGTTCAGTTGGTATTTTATGCAAATCTTAAACTTTGAGCTGTATGATTTAGAAAGGCTGATGCTTGCTTTGATTGTTGAGGGTAGAGAATATTCTTCTGAGTTTGACATACAGGTCTTATGTTGGTGGGGTGATTTTGATGGAAAGGAAGTGAGTTGGTTTCTTAATATCTATTTGATATTAAACAGAGATAAAAAAATCCCACAAGGTGTGATCTTGTGGGATTTTTTTGGTATAAGTTAATAAACTTATGGTATGTGGGGTTCTGAGTGCGTTATCACTTAATACTCAAAACATTGGGGATTTAATTTCATTATTATTAAACAAAATGACGATTAATTACATGGATAAAAAACCCCATCTTTTACATTTATTTGAGTTTTTATTTCTTCAACATCTCCTACACCATTTAAACAAACACCATTATTATTTAACCAATTTTCATAATTGGAAGCATCTTGATCTATATCAAACATAAAAATGACATTAGTTTTATCACCTATTATTTCTATATTTTCAACTGATAGTGTATTATTTTCATCAACTCTTATCTTCTTTTCAATGACGATTTCCGCGTTGATGAATTTTGTATTTTCAACTAGAACAGTATTATCATCAAAAGCATTATTAATATAAATTCCTCTTGGTGTGTTTTCCAAAACACAATTTTTAATATTAATTGTAAAATTTTCATTTATCTTCATATGCCTATTTAAAATACCATATGGCCCATTTCTAAAACTACAATTAACAATATTGTAATCTCCACTTTCAATTGTAACTAAAGTAAATAAATTATCTGCATTAAGTCCTTCAAAATCAAATTCAAAACCATCAATTACTCTTAGAGTTTTCACATGATTGAGATCTGTTATTCCAAAAACAATAGAAAGATTCATAAGCGATATATTTTCTACTAAATTACGTTCATCAATTTTTTCAAATCCATCTGAACTATAACCGCCATAAAAATTAAGAAAAGCTGAATTAGAATTAGTTACTATTGACTCTGTATAAGTACCTTTTCTAACCAAAACATTAATTGTATTATCCTCTCCTTCAATTGCAGCTTCAGTAGTTTCTACAGCTGTTTTTAAACTCGTAAACGCATTCTCCCAACTACTACCATCTCCAGTCCCAGTCGCAGCAACATCAACAAATACACCACCATGTAAATCATCTAAGGTTTTCACCTCAGTCGCTACTTCCTCTGTTTCTTCTGAAGTAATTTTAACTGCTGCTTTTACATCGTAAGCAACACCAATCTCCAAACCGTGTCCTACCGCTACTAAAGTAGTTTCGTCTTTCATTTCTGCATCCATCCAAGTGTATGCATCGTCAGCATCAGTTCCTTTTTTGTAGTAGAAACCAAGTGCAAGATCGTCGTTAGGGTCGATATCAGAAGTGAATGTTCCTTCCATATATAAACCACCTTGATTATTACTTACATCTTTAGTGCTAACGGAAAAGGTATGCGTTTTAAAATCATATTCTTCTTCAGAAAGTACTTCATCAACGTACTTCACTGTTACTTTCGAAGAGTAGTTCGCTGCCATGTCTAAGCCAGAAACGACAATTTCTAACTCTTCCTTATCTTTATCGAATTCTTTCGTCTCCGATTTTACTATTTCATCTCCTGAAATTACTTCTGTTACGATTGTGATTTTAGTATTTTCTAAAATTCCTTCTAAAGCACCGTTTATTCTGAATGAAGTAAATCCTCCATCAGCAGAGAAATTTGTTTTCACTTCTTGAGTACTTACTTTCTTTTTTCCTGTAGTGACTACGTCTTCTCCACGAATCACAGAAAAATCGTATTGGTATTCTTTTCCAGAAGTCAATTTCTCAACTTCTAAAGTATACTCCTGATTTTGTAAATCAGTAAATGTCTTTTCTGAAACCACTTCTTCTCCATCGTATAAAACGAATTTCGCAGAAGCCTCTAATGAATCTTCATAATTGGCAATACTACCTATTAATTCCAAAGAGGTATAACCAATCTTAGGATCTAAAGCAGATACAGTTACGCCGTCCATCCCATTGACAGGATCATCACCACCGTTAATTTCTTCTTCTGACTTATCGCATGATGTTGTCAGTAATAACAAGTAACCTAGTATAGCAACTAGTGTAGTTAGTTTGTTTTTCATGTTAAAAATATTTCAGTTTTAGCGAATCGATAAAAATAACCGCTGTGTAAAAAATTTATTAGTCGTATTACGAAAAATTGTCAAGTTTTTCGCAGCCCGAAAGTAGTATTTAATCAATTTATTTGAAATGATATTATCGGAGGATAATTAATATTATTTGTTGTACACAATTGATTCTGTGTATAGTTATATTTTTTATTGGTAACGAAGCGATTTGTGTAAGATATATGACACAATCCTACAAGGTCGGGAGACCTTGTACGTTTAGGGGTCCGAGTGACGCTATCGCTTAACACTCGAACCAGATTGAGCTTAATTCTCTTCTGTTCTTTGTGTTAAGCCGAAGGCGTCACTAAGAACTCTTCATAGTTTAAGTCTGCGACTTATCACCTAATACTCAGTATTTAGTTGTGATAAGTTAAAAACTTATACAATTGAATAGTTTGGCCTGCGGCTTAACATTACAAACAGTCGAGCTACAAAGCCCCCCCAAATAAACATCAACCCAAAAAGAATTCTATTCTAATTTTATCTATTTCTACGCCTCAATTATCCATCTCTACCCTCCTATTTATAATCAGTTTAAATATTTCTCTAAGAATGTTATCATTACATAAAATTGTAATGAAACTCAGGACATTGCTATTCAAATTTTATAAATTGTCATTGCATCTAATTCTACACTCTAAACATGTTACACGAGCTTCAATATATTGTCCAGCAATCTTACAAATGGAATACTCAAAATTTAAAAACGGTCTTGGTTACAGTCGTGGCTTTGGACGGTTCTTCCTATCGTAAGCCTGGTGTACGTATGTTAATCTCCGAGGAAGGCGACTTTGTTGGGGCTGTTAGTGGAGGGTGTGTAGAGAATGAAATTAGAAGACAATCTGTCGATGTTTTTCAAAGTGGACTTCCTAAAGTAATTCGCTATAATGGAAAACTACGTTTGGGTTGCGAAGGTGTTCTAAGTATTCTTATCGAACCACTTCACATTGATGAAAACAGTTACCAAGGTTTTCAAAAAGCCATTGAAAGTAGAAAAGTCATAGAATGTTACTCTTTATATTCTGAAAACGTTTTAGAGATGAGGTATTCCCAAACACGTTTTATCTGTGACGGTGTTCCTTTATTCTCCTATGACTTATCAATGGATAGTCCTCATTTGCAAAGCTTTCATCAAACATTACTTCCTATTTATCAACTCTATATTTTCGGTGTAGATCACGATGCCTTACCCTTAGCGCAATTTGCTTTGGGGAATGGATGGAAAGTAAATGTGGTGGATAGTATTCACGGAAAAGGGGAAGTGAGTTTATTTCCTGAGGAAGTCAATTATATCAAAATAAACGAAGATGAAGTGAGTCAATTGTCTTTTGATCATCAGACGGGTGTGGTTTTAATGACTCATAATTTGATTAAAGATCTACATTACCTCACCCAACTTCAACACCAAGAAATTGGCTATATAGGCATCTTAGGGGCCAAGAAAAGAAAGAAAAAACTATTACAACATTTGGAGGAATTCTCTCCAGATGTATCAAATAAATTTCTTGAAAGTATACACTCTCCATGTGGATTAGATATTGGAGCGGAAACGCCTCAAGAAATAGCCATTTCTATTATGGCTGAAATCATTCAAATTCAAAAAAATAAGAAATCAGATAGTACTCTTGATCAAGATTATCACATCACAATAAATCATGGAATTTAGTCTAAAAGTCAATAAGAAAAACTACACGGTAGATGTCGAAGCAGGCACACCTTTATTATGGGTGCTCCGCGACGAACTTCAATTAATGGGTACAAAATATGGCTGTGGCGTCGGACAATGCGGTGCGTGTACTGTTCATTTGGACGGAGAAGCACAAAAAAGTTGTCAGACTATGGTCGAATTGGCCGAAGGTGTAGAAATAACTACCATAGAAGGACTCTCAGAAAAAGGCGATCATCCGGTGCAAGAAGCATGGAAGGAAATCGATGTTCCACAATGTGGGTATTGCCAAGGTGGACAAATAATGAAAGCTTCAGCATTTTTAGCTAAAAATCCATCACCCAATAAAGACGAAATCCGAATGGCCATGCAAACAAATATTTGCAGATGTGCCTCTTATAATCGTATTGAAAAAGCCGTGGCAGTGGCTGCAGAAAAACTAACAAAATAGACATGGGAAACTCAATTAACAGAAGAAATTTTTTACGTCTATCGTTGTTAGGAAGCGGTGGACTTTTGGTAGGCTTACAGTTTGCAGGTTGTGAGAGCAAAGGCTCAGAAATGCCTGTAAATGTAGATGAGTTGGACTTTACGGCGTTTAATGCCTATATCGAAATGGCCAAGACGGGGCATGTCATTATCTATTCTCCCAACCCAGAAATTGGTCAAGGTATTAAGACCGCTATGCCAATGATTGTAGCTGAGGAATTGGATGTGCCTTGGGAAATGGTTACCGTAAAACAGGCACCTTTGAGTAACGATTTCAATCGTCAAGTGGCTGGTGGATCTCAATCCATCCGTCAAAATTTCCCAACATTAAGAAATGCCGGTGCAACTGTCAAATTGATGTTGATGACCGCTGCTGCTCAGCAATGGAAAGTGGATGTTTCAGAATGTATAGCAGAAGATGCGATCATCAAAAATTCCAAAGGCGATCAATTAAAATATGCTGATGTATTAGAAGCGGCATCAAAATTAGAGATTCCTGAGGAGGCTCCATTAAAGAAATCAAAGGATTTCAAATTGATCGGTCAGCCTATCTTAAATGTAGATATCGATGACATCATTACCGGCAAGCCTATTTTCGGTATTGACTATAAAGAAGAAGGGATGAAATACGCCAGTGTCATCATCCCTCCTTTCGGTGCAGAATTGGATAGCTTTGATGCTGCCGAAGCACTTAAAATGAATGGTATTGAACAGGTCATATCATTTGATAATAAAGTAGGTATTATTGGTAAGAACACATGGAGTGTTTTTAAAGCCAAAGATGCTGTTAAAGTAAAATGGAAGAACATTAAATCGGATCAAGATACCAAAATCATTGATCAGAAAATGGATAAGGCATTATTGGGTAAAGGAGAGAAAATAGTTTCGACAGGTCAGTATAGCAAGGCGATTAAATCAGCCTATAAAGTGATCTCTAAAACTTTCTCATCACCTTATCTACCACATGCTACTTTAGAGCCTTTATGTTTCTTTGCTGATGTGAAAGAAAACAGTGCTCGACTTATTGGCCCTACACAGGTTCCTAGAAATAGTGCTAAAACTGTGGCGGAAGATTTGGGTATTCCAGAAGAGAATATCACTGTGGAAATGACACGTATGGGTGGCGGTTTTGGTCGTCGTTTGAGTACAGATTTCACATTAGAATCCGCTCAAATTTCTGCAAAGATTAAAGCTCCCGTAAAATTAGTGCACAAGAGAGAGGACGATATGGATTCGGGAATGTTTAGACCTAAAGTAAAATATAAACTTACTGCTGGGATGAAGAATAACAAGTTACATTCTCTTGAGATTAAAGAAGCCATTACTCAAAAAAGTGGACTAAGACCATGGAATGCTAACTTTTTCCCTGGCGGAACGGTCGATCATTATCATACTACTTCGGAGCATATTGAAACCGACATCAGTACACTTTGGTGGAGAGCACCCATCACCAATTTCCTTGGTTTCTCTACGGGTAGCTTTTTAGATGATGTTGCCGAGAGTTTAAACAAAGACTGTATTGAGTTCCATCAGGAAATATTGGATGCTGCCACAGGTAAAAAATTACCTTATGCACCAAAACGCATGAAAGCAGTCATTGATTTGGTCAAAGAAAAATCCAATTGGGGTAAAACAGATGCTATTCAAGGTTTTGCTTGTTACTTCAGCCACAACACTTATGTAGCCGAGGTCTGTGAAATAGAAATGAAAGATGGAAAAGCCATTCCAACAAAAGTAGTTGCAGCCGTAGATTGTGGTATTGTCATCAATATATCTGGTGCTAAAGCACAAGTAGAAGGTAGTATTTTAGATGCGTTGGGACATTCAAGAAACTCAGAGATTTCCATTGTAAAAGGTAAAGTGCAAGAACAGAACTTTGATCAATATGCTTTAGGTAGAATGATGCAGACGCCAATTGTGGAAACTCATTTTGTAGATACAAATGAAGCTCCAACAGGTTTAGGTGAACCTGCCTACCCTCCTGCGGCAGCCGCGTTTGCCAATGCGGTTAAAAAAGCGACAGGAAAACGATGGACAGCCCATCCGTTTTTAGGTTAATATCTTAAGTTAAGTCATGTATTTTGTATGGGTGTTGTTATGCAACATCCATACAAACTTTATTCAAAATACTATTTCTTTCCATCTGATTCTTACACTACAATGTTATACAACTCCTAATGTCAATTTATATTTTAAAATTGTATTATTTCATTATCAAAGAATATTAAAATTCTAAGTTTATGTATAACATAAATTATGATATTATGAAATTATCTCTTCAATTATGGGTTAAAGTTATTTTGCTCTTTAATTTTGCATCTGTATTTTTTTAAACTATTATTT
The DNA here is from genome assembly GCF_018736045.1 of Flammeovirga yaeyamensis. Lineage (NCBI taxonomy): Bacteria > Pseudomonadati > Bacteroidota > Cytophagia > Cytophagales > Flammeovirgaceae > Flammeovirga > Flammeovirga yaeyamensis. The sequence continues at coordinate 2,043,707 of NZ_CP076133.1, forward strand.
TTTCTAACTATTAAGATAACTAAACGATGAATAAGTATTTACTTATACTCTCTGCCTTATTGGTTTCTATCACGTCATTTGGTCAAAAAATCAAAAACGAAAAAGTTGAATTTCGCTATGTTCAATACCCTTCTGCTCCTTTTCCTAAAGCAGAAAGATTGTACAAAATTGAGACTGAAACTACTTCTGCTGAACGTGCAGAAGAAATGAAGAAGAATTATGAGGAAGCAAAAGCAAAAATAGACGCTAGATATGAAGCTGACTTAGCTGATTTAAGAAGACGTCAGGCACAATATGACTCTGCTTCTGCAGGTGCTAAAATTGCGACAGCTTTACTTCTTGGAGACACTCGTCCTACTGAAGCTGAGGTAAAAAAAGGATCATATCCTAAAAAGCCTATGTATCCTAAAGAAATTGACGGTAGCACACAAGTAAACAATAACATTAAGATCGAAGGTTTAACAAAATCTGATGATGCAAATGTTACGATCAAATTTTCTTTCAATGGTATGGATTACACAGATTATAAAATCGTAGGTGATTCATTAAAGAAAGTTCAATATACAATGAAAAACCCTGTAAAAATGACTGTTACTGCAGCTTCAGGTGAAGTTTTGTATGATGCATATGTGCCAGGTTCAAACGATTTCACTACTATTACATGGGGTGAAAGCACAAGTTACTCTAAGTTATCAAAAGCTTGGGGCCCTGAAAGAGAAAAGAACTATCGTAGCAACGAGAAGTCTTTACTTTCTAAAAACATGAAAGCGGCAAACAGTATCTTAAACAGCAAATTCGGTTATGTTGTTAAGGAAATGGATTTAAAAGTATTCATGGGTGCTTCTAAAAAAGACATCTACCCAGAACATGCAGAAGCATTTAGCCAAGTGTCTATGGGTTACAACATGATGGAAAATGAAGATGATTATGCTGATGCTAAAGAATACTTCGATAGTGCTATTGCAGCTTGGGAAGAAACTTTAAAAGAGAAAGATCCTAAAAACAAGAAAGCAAAAGTAAACGCAAAAGTAACAGGTGGTATGCACTTTAACTTAGCTTCAGCTTACTTGTTTACTAAAGATTTCAAGAAGGTAAAAATGCATACTACTCAACTTAAAATCTTAGGTGAGGGTAAATTCGAAAGACAATTAAAGCAAATCGATGATTTCATCGATAGCTATAAATCAAGATATGAAGCTTATCAAAAAGCTGTCGCTATGAACGACGAGCAATAAGCTAACTTCTAACTATCTCTTAGAAAGGGTTGTTTCATTTTTTTGAAACAACCCTTTTGTTATAAATAAATTTCACTTTTACTTCGTGAGCCCTATTCTATATTATCATTTCTATTTATTTGATAATTCTCCCAAAAATCATATCGTTCCCCAGTATTCTTTTTGGTATCTCCCAATGATTTTGATTTCTCTATCATTTCTATCCTCATTTTCTCTACAATAGGTTGGTAAGTATCCAAAGCAGCAAGATTATTTACTTCCCAAGGATCTTCTGAAAGCTTAAATAATTGAGTGACTCTAGAGCCCGCTCTGAACTCACCTTTATTGTTCGAATAATCTGGCGCCGAAACGTATTCTATCAATTTATAATCACCTACTCTATAGGCTCTCTGATGTTGACGATATGCATGATAGGTATAATCACGTATCTGTTTTGCTTCTCCATTAATGACCTTTGCTAAACTTATGCCGGTGGCACTTTTAGGAGCATCAATCCCTGCTAAATCGCAAATTGTTGGAAAAATATCATGGATGTAACACAAAGCATCTAACCTTTTTGGTGCATCAATTTTACCACCAGAAATAATGAATGGCACATGGATTCCGTCTTCATCATAAATATTTTGTTTCCCCATTAGCCCATGGTTCCCTACAGCCAAACCACTATCACCAGCAAGAACAATAATTGTATTTTCATACCTTCCAGTTTCCTTTAATACTTCGATTACACGACCAATTTGATGATCCAAATGAGTAATAATCGAATAATAATCAGACAAATGTTCCTTTGCTATTGTCTCTGTTCTTGGCCATGGAGCAAGTGCTTCATCCCTCACATTCATATGTCCATTATCAAAAGGATGCATACTTAAATAAGACGGCGGCAGTTCAATTTTATCAATTGGATATTGCTTCTTATACTTCTTTGATGACTGTCTTGGATCATGAGGAGCATGATACGCCAAGTACATAAAAAAGGGTTTTTCATTATGATAATTTTCAATGAAACTAATGGCTTGATCGGAAAATATTTCAGAAGTATGCGGTCCATCCTCATCGTTGGATATTGGCCCCTTCACCTCTTTTGGATTGTAAGCAGTTCTTATTTGATGATCATTTTTATCGTATCGTATCATAAAGCTGTCCTCTGCTTTGTAGTCGCTTTTTTTGTTCCACTCCCAAAGGGGCATTCGGTAATGATCGACCAAATAGGCTCCTAACCCCATCACTAATCCACCAGAATTAAAAGATCTATTGAGTGATTTTTTATCCTGATGCCATTTTCCCACCATATGCGTATGATAGCCTGCCGCCTGAAAAGACTCCCCAATAGTCGTGTGCTTTTTAGGTAAAGTATATCCTTTTCCTTCCAACTGAAACAGTGATCTCCCAGATAACAACATAGCCCTACTTGGCATACAAGTGGCTCCAGTAAAAGCACCCATTAAATATGCTTTGGTAAAAACCACTCCTTCGTCTGCTAATGCATCGATGTTTGGCGTCTTTACTTGCATACCACCCAAAGCATGTATTCCAGTATAACGATGATCGTCTGTATAGATCAATACTACATTGGGTTTTTGTGCCTTTAGGGATAGTGATATCAAAAAATAGAGAACAAAAAGAATGTATTTTTTCATGGTTAAATCTGGTTAGCATCAATTAGTTTCATTTCTTCACGGCCATCCTCATTTTCTAAATGGAAGGCAATATTCTCCAACTTTATTTTATCGATATGTCGACCGTAAAGTCCATATACAGGCGATTTTCCTAATAAAGTATATTCTGGATATTGGGTAATGTTTTCAGGAACAACCGTTTGATTATCGCTGTTAATTCCAGCCCCCGGCAAAGTGATATTGATGTTAGATAACTCAATAAAACCAATGCTATGATTTGGCGTTCCTGTAATCATGATGCCTGAAGGTGGCTGTACTCTTGACTCCTCTATCTTTCTTGCTTTTGCAGTAAGGTTACTAATTTTAATCCCTTTCATACTTCCCACAGGTTGTTGAGGTGCATTTCTATACACCAATCTTCTTTCCCCTAATCGAACAAAAAGCGGCATATCAACATTGGTCATCTTGATGCTGTCAATCAGGATATTTTCCACATTCGAACCATCAACACTTAAAAGTTTAATACCTCCGCCTTTTGTATCGTACACCTCACAATTTTTTATAGTGATATTTTTAAAATCTCCCATCGATTCAGTACCAAACTTAATTGCCCCCCAATCGCTTTTTAATCGACAATTATTTACACTAATATTCTCTGTAGGAATAGCACTTGTCGTTTTAAAACACAAAGCATCGTCTTCGGAATCGATATGTGTATTTATAATCTGACCATCTTTGCTACTATCAATATCGATCCCATCGTTATTTCTATTTGCATGGTTATAGATGGAAATATTGTCCACCAAAAAAGACTGACACTGATAAAAGTGCAATGTCCAAGCCGCTGAATTTTTTAATTTCACATCTTGAATGCTTACCCCCTTTGTGCGTACTAATCGAATCAAAAAAGGGCGATAAGAAGGCTTCACATTTTTATCGACATATCCTCTCTCCTCAAAATTCTCCTTTGGCATTTGAGGAACATCTAAAGTAATTCCTAAAGCCTTTATATTTTTTTGGATGTTTTCCCATGTAAATTCTTTCCCTTGTCCATCGATAGTCCCTTTACCTGTAATGCGAATATTTTTTACATCAATTGCTCCAATCAAACATTGCCCTCTGTACTGACCTGTTGCATCAATAAAGGGATCAATGCTTTCGAAATGATTTGGATTTGGACTACTTTTCAATTGTGCATCTTCGGCAATATGTAACTCTACATTATCTTTAAGCAAGACTGTTCCTGATAAGAAAGTGCCACCTTGAAGGATCACTTTTCCTCCACCATTTTTTGAACAAGAATCAATTGCTTTTTGTATAGCCGATGTATTCAAAGTAATTCCATCAGGAACACCTCCATAATCCTTTACATCGTAGGATTTTTGGGTAGTACAGCCGAAACTCATCAACCATAAAATGAGTAGAGTAATTTGCGATAGTTTATTCATTTCGATTTCATTTTTTATGTAATCAAAAGTAAAATAAAGTGGGTTGATTTAACGGGGGCTGTATTGTTGAAATAAAGGGTATGAATTTGATCCACTTGCAGAATAACTTTTTTATCAATAGATATTAACCTTATTCCAATCCAACTCAATTCATTGTACATTTGAGTAATCGAAAACCTAATCCGTGAAGAATAAACATTCAAATATCCCCATTTTCATCCCTGAGTTAGCTTGTCCGCATCAGTGTGTATTTTGTAATCAGAAAAATATTTCTGGTCAGGAAGGCATTGTACAACCTCATGAAATTCAAGATATTATTGATGAATATTTAAGCACGATGAACGATGGTAGAACCATTGAAATCGCTTTCTTCGGGGGTAGCTTTACAGGGATTGACATCAAATTACAAGAAGAATATTTGAAGATTGCCCATGCCTATATCCTTTCAGGAAAGGTGCATGGAATTCGACTTTCTACGCGCCCCGATTACATTGATCAAAATATCATTCAATTATTAAAAAAATATGGTGTTACAGCTGTTGAACTGGGAGCTCAATCGACAGCTAAAATCGTATTACAAAAATCTGGTAGAGGACACTCTTTTGAAGACATCAAAAAAGCTGCTCATTTAATCAAGTCTGCCGGTATCGAATTAGGTTTACAAATGATGATCGGTTTACCTGAAGACACAAAAGAATTAAGTTTACAAACGGCAAAAGACATTGTGGCTTTAGGTGCTGAAACAACTCGAATTTATCCAACCATCGTTGTAAAAGATACTGTGTTAGAAAAACGTTTTCTTGAAGGTTTATATCAACCACTTTCTTTGGAAACCGCTGTAGATTGGACAAAAGATATTTTATCCTATTTTTCTAAACATGATATTCATGTGCTTCGTGTGGGTTTACATCCATCAGAAGATTTAGTGAAAGGGAAAAACTTGATTTCTGGACCTTTACACCCTGCCTTTAAAGAGTTAGTGATGTCGGATATTTGGCATCAGTTATTTGAAGAATACATTTTACCGAAAGCTAAAGGGCAGTATTTGGTAGAGGTGGCAAATCGACAATTGAATTATGCTGTAGGTTTTAAAGGAAAGAATAAGTCCTTCTTAACCGAGAATGGGTTTCAAGTGAAGTTTATAGGTAATGAAAATCTAAAGGGTTATGAAAGCAAAATTAGTTTTTGTGGATGATCGTATTCTTCCGCGAGTGGAGAAAAAACTATCCGCTTATGCTGAACAAATTATTGGATTTAAAACCCAAGGAATTACCTATAATTCTATTTCTTGTCACCCCGATGTGTTTATACATCAGTTACCTAATAAAGCACTTATTTTAGCTCACAATATTCCAAATGAATATCAAAAAATCTTAGACGAAGAAAAGATAGCATATACATTTGGAGAGGAAGCAATTGGGGAAACCTTGAAGAACAGTACTTATTATAACTGCATCAGCACCCCTCAATATTTGATTCATAAGAAAGGATTCACCTCCTCTTCAATTTTAAAACTTCACCCTAAAACATTACTAGAATTACCACAGGCTTACACAAGGTGCACCACTTTGGTCTTAAAGGAAGGAGTTGCCATAACATCAGATAAAGGAGTTCAAAAGGCACTTGAAAGATATGCTTGGGAATGCTTTTATTTCACTCCAAAAGATATAAGAATAGAAGACCATGAATATGGTTTTTTTGGAGGATGCTGCGGTGTTTTAAACAACAAAGTGATGGTTTTGGGAAATCCTCTACTCCATGAAGATGGCGAGAAATTGATTTCATTTTGTGGAATTCATGGATTTGAGGTTATAGCATTGATGAAGGATTATATGTATGACGGTGGTGGGGTGTTTTTTGTTTAAATCAAATTTTGAATTTGTCCTTCCTCCTGTACGGACGTTGCATTGCAACGTCCCCACGAACCAATTCTAAAAAAGAACTCTAAAATTATTAAAGCAATATCCTGTACGGACGTTGCACCGCAATGTCCCCACGAGCCAATTCTAAAAAAGAACTCTAAAATTATTAAAGCAATATCCTGTACGGACGTTGTACTGCAACGTCCCCTCGAGTCAATTCTAAAAAAGAACTCTAAAATTATTAAAGCAATATCCTGTACGGACGTTGCACTGCAACGTCCCCTCGAGCCACCCAAACAATCCAGGCTTAATTATTGATATATCCCACATAATAAAAGCATTTAACGATTCACTTAATACTATGAAAAACAGACAATCCAACAGACTGTACAATTGGGATTACAGAGATGTCTCCGACTATTTCATCACAATCTGTGTAAAAAATTTTAACTTAAAATTTGGAAGTATCATTGACGGCAAAATGATTTATTCACCTGTAGGTGTTATAGCTGAGATTTGTTGGAAGCAAATACCTATTTTTAATAAACATATTGCTTTGGGAGAATATGTAATTATGCCAAATCATATGCACGGGGTTATTGAAATCAATGAAAAAATAATTAGTACAAGAGATGTAAAAGGGTATCACTCTGAGATTTCGCCTAATCAAGGAAGTATTTCTACAATTGTAAGAACATATAAATCTATGGTCACTAAGCATGCAAGACGATTAGGTTTTGAATTTGATTGGCACAATAGATATTACGATCATATCATAAAGAATGGTAGAGAATATCAAAGAATCGAGGATTATATTTTAAATAATATTGAGAAATGGGATGAGGATAGATTTTATTCAAGTGGTTCGTAGGGACGTTGCAGTGCAACGTCCGTACAAAGGTGGAACACCTTACTTTATTAAAAACTGCACATTGGTCGCATAGTTGAATCTTATTTTTATAAAAAATTTCTACGAAATAAGAGAATAATTTATAAAACACATCATCTAATTTGAAATACATTTTATATATTATTGGATTATTTATAATATCAGCTTGTAAACCTTATTTATGACATCCAGATCGTTCTAGAGGATATGCCAAAGATATATCAACTAGTCTTTTCAACCTGAAAAAGATTAAAAACGAAGATCATAGTTTGCTCATTAGTAAAACCAATGAAGTTCTATCATTTATTGGTGAAAAATCATTCAAAAAATGAAAAATAAATTCATAAAAACCTTAGTGGTACTCTTTATCTTAGGTACAGTGACCATCGGAATATTGGGTACATCATATCTCTTTTATCCCAAACAGACTAGAGCATTTCTTTTGCCAAAGATAGCATTGGTTGCAGAAATAGTTTTTAAAACCACTCCTTATGAAGGAACTACAAAAGGTATCGATCCTAAATTAGATGTTAAAATAAAAGCAGTTTTAGCTCAGCTACATAAAGAAGGCATCAATGCGAAAGTGATCAGTGGATATCGATCTCTAGAAAAACAAAAAGATATTTATGCTCAAGGAAGAACTAAAGCAGGTGGAATAATTAGCAACGCTATTCCAGGCTTATCTTTTCATAATTACGGATGGGCTGTGGATATTGCCGTCTATGAAAATGGCAAACCTAACTGGAATACGAAACATTGGGACCGAATTGGTGAGGTTGGAAAACAACATGGTCTAGTTTGGGGTGGTGAGTTTCGATCTATAGTAGATAAGCCGCATTTGCAATTGTCCTTGTCGGATATTTTTTTCTAAAGTGATTGACAAAGCTAAAATTGAGAAAAAAATCATTCTTAGAGTAAACTGATTAAAAGGGTATTACTCTAAGAATGATTTTATTATTTCAACACATCAATTGATTTAGAATGAGGTGTTACAGTACATTAAATGCTGTATTTAGTGACCAAATTCCAAAAGCAGCTCCTTTGTTATCCGATTCACTATAACCACGATATTGAGCATAAATGGCAGTTTTATTATTGATTTGATACCCCGCTTTTAAATCTAAGCTCACACGAGTTTGAGTCTCTTTATATGATTCCTGTTGGTATTTAACACCAACTTTAGTAGGAGCAACACCTAGTCCTATGCCCAACATTAAATTATTTACAGGAGCATATTTATATCCAAAGTTTACCTCAGGAAAAATAGTAATGTTAGATGTTACACCCTGATTTTTTTCTGAGATATGATCCATACCTGCTCCCAAATAGAAATAATGATTATCTCCACAATCAAAATCATATTCGAGACTAAGACCTAGTGCTACAGGGTTAGTGTCTGCTTCACTTGAACTGAAAACCCCAATAGATGGAATAATTGAAAACCTGTTCTGTGCATTAGACGCCAAAGAAAATGCAAGTACTGCGACGATTGATAAGATGAAGTTTCTCATTTTTGCTTTTAGTTTATTACAATGTTATAGTTTTTGATAGAAATCTGAGACAATTATTTACTTTAACTATGTCAGTTATCATTTTAGTTTTTATAAAATTAAGTTAATATTTCATTGATTCAGCATAAATAGTTTTAATAAATTTTAAGTAACACGGAAAATAATTACATATAAAAATATCTAATACTCTTTTTTAGGTGCGTTGATGTAACATCCCGACTGAAGAAAAACATGATTATCCAGCGTTTTATAACAAAGATATAAATCAGATAATATTTTTTAGAATCAAAAAAAACCCAAGAATACATTCTTGGGTTTCTGTATCAAAAGCCTAGGAATTACTCCTAGGAATATTAAATTACTTCTCTCTCGACATCGAATATGGAGCAGATTCCACTGAAGAACCCCATGCTTTATTAGGCTGAGGACCCATTTCAAACTCAATTTTACCACCCGCCATGATTTGATCATGCGTTAAGTAAGTTAAGTTGAAGTCTTTTCCATTCAATTTAGCCGATTGGATATATACATTTTCTTCGCTGTTGTTGTTAGCGATTACTGTAAATGTATTTCCATTTTCTAACTTCATTGATGCTTTTTCGAATTCTGGAGATCCGATAATGTACTGACCTGTACCAGGAGCAACAGGATACATTCCTAAAGCAGAGAATACAAACCAAGCAGAAGTCTGACCGTTATCTTCGTCACCACAAAGACCATCAGGTGTTGGGCTGTAAAGATCTTTCATCACTTTTCTTGTCCATTTCTGAGCTTTCCAAGGCTGACCTACATAGTCATATAAGTAAATACCGTGTTGGATAGGTTGGTTACCATGTGCATACTGACCAGTTCCATATTTCTCATCAGCTACTTTCATTTCTGTGATCTCGTGGATTTCGAAACCATAGTAGTCGTGGTTAGCAATTGATGGAGTTGAGAATACTGAATCTAATTTGGCAGCAAATGCTTCTCTACCACCCATTAAATCGGCTAAACCTGCTGGATCGTGGAATACCGACCAAGTGTAGTGCCATGAAGAACCTTCTGTAAATGCTCCACCCCATGCTTCTGGAATGAATGGAGTTTGCCAAGAACCATCTTTCATTTTTGCTCTCATGAAATTAGTTGATGGATCAAATACATTCTTATAGTTATTTGCTCTCTTCTTGAATAAATCAATTTCTGATTGTGGCTTACCTAGTGCCTCAGCTAATTTACTGATAGTGAAATCAGCATAAGCATACTCTAAAGTTCTTGCAGTGTTTTCGTGAATACCTACATCGTAAGGGATATAACCTAAGTCGTTGTAATAATCTGCACCCATTCTACCTACAGAACCTAAAGGACCTTGTTGGTTAGAGTTCTTGATAATCGCTTCATATAATTTTTCGATATCATAGCCGCGGATACCTTTTAAGTAAGCATCTGCAATTAATGATGCTGAATTTGAACCAATCATACAATCTCTGTGACCAGGAGAAGCCCATTCTGGTAACCATCCACTTTCTTCGTAAGTGTTTACCAAACCAGCCATAATCTGACCATCCATTTCTGGGTACATTACTGTGAAGAATGGGAAAACTGCTCTAAACGTATCCCAGAATCCATTATCAGTAAACATATATCCATCTCTCACTTCACCGTTGTATGGGCTGTAGTGAACTAGTTTATTGTTCGCATCATACTCGTAGAACTTTCTTGGGAAAAGTAAAGTACGGTACATCGAAGTGTAGAAGTTTTGTTTTGATCGCTCAGAACCACCTTCTACTTTTAATTTATTAAATTCTGTGTTCCACTCTAACTTAGCAGCATCAAATACTTGAGCGAAAGTTTTGTCACCAATCTCTCTATCCAAGTTAATTTGCGCTTGTTCTGGAGAGATAAATGATGAAGCCACTTTAGCAGTTACTACTTCACCTTCTTTTGTATCAAACTTTACATAAGCTGCAGTTCTATACGCTTCTACTTCTAAAGCATCAGAAGATTCTTTACCGTTCCAAGTACCTTGAGTAGTGAAAGACTTATCAAATTGTACTACAAAATAATTTGCAAAGTTTTCTGGAACTCCACCTGAATTATTTTTAGCAAAACCGATAATTTTATTTTCTTCAGGAATCACCTTTACATAAGAACCTTTATGGTATGCATCTAACAATACGATAGATTCTGATGATTTAGGGAAAGTGAATTGGAATACCGCACCACGAGTGGTTGGAGTTACCTCTGCAGTGGTATTGTAAGACTCTAATTCAACTTTATAATAATGTGGTTTGGCAATTTCAGTTTCATGAGAATACTTTGATTGACGTTCTTTTTCTTTAAACTTCACTTCGCCTACCATTGGGAAGATAGAAAAAGCCGCATAATCGTTAATCCATGGTGAAGGCTGATGCGTTTGTTTTAAACCATTAATGCTATCTTTTTGATACATATAGGCCCAACCGTCTCCGTTTTCATTGGTTTGAGGTGTCCAGAAGTTCATACCCCAGGGAGTAGCCACAGCTGGATAAGTATTACCTGTTGATAATTTAAAATCGGATAAGGTACCCACTTGAGTACTCACGTATGGAGTTAAATCAAGAAGTTCTTCTTTTGAGTTATCTGTTGAACAAGCCGTTAGTAACGCTGCAAGACTCAACCATATTAGATTTAATGATCTCATTTCCTGTTAATTATATTATTTATTTAAGCTCAATTTTAATTGATTCGATCAGTTATTTACAGTATCAAAATATACCTTTAATATCCCGCCTTCCATAATTTGGGAATATGTAATAAGGTTATTATTTAATTTTTTATCGTTAAAAGTCACTTTAGAGACTTTATTATTCAATTCCGTTCTGTTTTTCGCTTCTATCACTAAGTTTTTCCCATTCAATAGATCCAAACTTATTCTATTGAAAATTGGAGCATCTATCTGATAAGTTTCATCAATATCTGTCAGTCTAAAACCCGTAGAAATAAACGAAAAGTACTCTACATTTAATGAGTCAATTGATGTGTTTTGTTGTAATTTTTTAGAAGCAAAATCTACTTTCCCGTAAGAATTAGTAGTGGTCATTTTTGAAGTGAAACTCATTAAAGGATTATAATCTTCGATTTTATCAAAAGGATTAAAATGATGACTGAAGTAAACTCCAGAATAGAATTTTTCATTTTGAATATCACTTCCACCCTCTAAATAAAATTTCCCAAATAGACTTTCCCATTCATTCTGAGCATTGTTTACAGCCAAAGAGAAAGAATTATGACTTTCTGACCTCAATATATTTTTAGCCTCTCTGATACTTTTTCCTGAAAATGCTACCTTTACTTCAACCGCTTCATTTTCGTTGGTCATAAACGTAGCTACCCCTTTTAATTTCTTACTGTTAAGCTTTAATTTATTGGAGATTTTTTGATCATTGATTAAACGAAAACCATAATAATCTTTGGTAAACTTAATAGCAAAATAGACCTTAACCGCTTTGTTATTTTGTTGAATAACATTGTAACCTAATACTTCTCTAGGAGAGGTAGTATATAATTGTGCGTCGATTACCTTACCTGCATTTTTATATATTGGATCGATAATAATCTGAGCACTATTTGTATTCGGAAAGGTGTATTTTTGAAAAGCTACATTTTTCCCTGTAGTAAATACAGCAGTAATGTCTTCATTTGGTAAGTAAACCTCAAAAAAACCTGGTTCTAAAATGCTTTTTTGGGTATCTATTTGTAATTCAGGACTGATAAAATCAGTGTTATTGTCGATAATTTGAGTGGTTGTCGAAATTGAAATTCGCCCTATCAAGTCCTCCTTATTATCTAATTTGGCTTGCATAGAAAACCCTTGATAAACACTATCTTTTAAATAAATGTCCTCATTAGATTTTTTACTATCAATTGAAGGAAATTGTACGATGTTAGACGTAGGCATACTCACCCCATAATACGGTGTTTCGGTAGTATTAAAAAATACTTTCACTTGATTAATGGGCTTAATCAATTCTTTTTCCTTCACTTCTTGTTTACATGAGATGAAACAAAAAGTAAAAAATAAATATAAAAAGAAGTAAATATTCTTCTTCATGAAGAAAGATATTATGGTATGGTTGCAAAAACACGCACTTCCGTGCAACTATGTGCAAGATATTTCTATAACTAGAATATTCAAAATTACATTTATTATTCTGCTTTTAACTTTAGATTTATTTGACTAAAAAAATATAAATCAAATATGATATCAATTTCTGTAGATAAAGTGATCAATCGGGTGAATGAATAGAATTACATAAAAGGTTAGGAATCCTGTTATTTTATTTTAGATAATTGTCCAAGCTAAATTGTTAATTGACAACCAATAATCAAGCGAACAACAATAAATAATAAGCAATTAAAACTTTTGGAATGCAGATTGCATAAATATAAAGTAACAACAAATTTATAGTAATTTTCTAAGAATGTACTGCACTTATTTCTTAGTATAATAAATTCAAATGACTAGGCAACTACTAATATTATTATCACTAAACTTTGCCTTTTTCATCGGAACAACTACTAAAGCTCAGGATGCACATTTATCTCAGTATTATGCCGCACCCTTATACTTGAACCCAGCATTAGTAGGAACAGCCGGTGATGGAAGAGTGAATATGAACTACAGAAACCAATGGGTTGGAGTTCCTTCGAACTATTCCACCTTTATGGCTTCTTTCGATACTCCAATCCCAAAGAAAAATATTGGTTTAGGTGTTACCCTGCATCAAGATGTAGTCGGCACCAACTCTGGTTCTATTATGGACCGTTTTGTGATGAACTTTTCAGGAGGGTATAATTTAAAACTAAATAAAAAATACACCTTAAGTTTTGGTCTTCAATTGGGTTTTGAACAATCCTCTTTAGGATTTTATAAACTGTTATTCGGAGATCAAATTGATGATGATGGCATCACAGGTGATCCAACAAAAGATAGAGTCGATAGAGAAAGTCATATCTATCCAGACATATCAAGTGGTGCACTTTTATATGGCAAAGACTTTTGGTTTGGTTTATCCGTATATCACATGAATCAACCAAAGATCACAAGATTTACTAACGGAACAGATTACTTACCTGTTCGATTTTCAGCACATGCAGGCTATAGAATTCCCCTAACCTATCGCTGGCATGGCACGGTTGCAAACTACGATGATCGCACAGTAAGTTTCATGATGCACTATCAATCTCAAGGCAAAAAAGATCAATTAAGTACTGGTGTAAATTTAAATTACAACCCTATCATTTTTGGTATCTGGTACAGAGGTCTCGTTGTAAAATCAAACGAAGATCCAAGTCAGTTTAACCACGATAGTATTGTATTCATGTCCGGTGTTCAGGTGAAAAGATTTACCATAGGTTATAGTTTCGACCATCCTATTGGAGGTTTACAATTTGCCGAAGGTAATTCGCATGAATTATCCATTAGATACGATCTTAATTTTTATCCGAATTATAGAAAAAAGAAGAGAAAAGGAAAAGTTGGAGTGCCAACTGACAAATGTCCAATCCCTAATCTCTAACAGCAATAGCAATGAAACTAAATTTACTATACATAACGTTTTTACTAATTCTAACAACAGGTCTTACCAACAACTCCTTTTCTCAAAGGTTAATGCAAGGTAATCCCCCTTCTGGTACTGATATCTCTGGAGGTGTTGTAGAAGCCTGCGACTTTTTGCTCACTTCATTTTATGTAGATGATCAAGGTTTAGGACCTATTACTAATTATAGTTGGAATTTTGGTAACGGAAATACTTCGACACTTGCTAATCCTACGGAAGCATTCACAGACAATAGTGGTTCGATAAAAGACTTTACGGTGACTGTATCATTTACACAAGGTGGTACTACGAAAACTTTAAGTACAACTGTTCGACTTAAACCCATCCCAACAATCGATTTTGAGTCGGATGTCGAAACTGCTTGTGATGGTGCTAGAATCACCTTTACTAAAACCACAAATATTGATTTAGCGAGTTATGAATTCATTATTGATGGTAAAAGTTACCAAGACGGTCAACAATCACATCAATTGGCTCCAAAAGCAGATGGGTACGATGTATATCTAGTTGGTGAAACACTCGATGGATGTAAAGTCGAAACGTTTAAGCAAACCTATATCAACATTACGGAGAGAATCTACACGAACATTGATCCTACAATAGTTTCAAGTTGTCAGAGTTCACTTACTCAAACCTTTACTGCTGAAACTTTTTTAGTGAAGGATGATTCTCCTGCTCCTGATATTACTTATACTTGGAATTTTGGTGATGGCACAACCTCAACAGATCAAAATCCAACACATACTTTTGATATAAGCAATGGTAAAAATTATACGGTTTCTGTAACAGCAACAAACGGTGGTTGCGTAGATACACAAACAGCAAATGTGTATTTGGGAGTATCAGAAAATATGTTTGATTACACTCCTCCGGCAACTTTTTGTGCTACCTATCCAGTGACTTTCAGACCTCAATTACCGGCTGATTTAGATGGAGAGCAAATCACATGGAATTTTGGTGATGGAACTATCGTTTCTTCAAACGTACCTAATAATGTTGTTCATGATTTTTCGAATACAACAGGTGCTCCTGTAAATTATACCGTTACGGCTACTTTAGATAATGGGTGTACATGGTCTGAAATTGTAACAGTACCATCAATGGTATTATCTGATATTTCAATTACAGCAGACAATACATTGTTCTGTTCGGATAATTTCTCGGTAAATATGAGCATCAATAATTTACATGATGTAAACAATTACTTTTGGAGAATAAGAGAGACAAATAGTACAGATTTCCCTAATAACCCGAATCCAACATTCACATTTAATGCGGGTGGTACTTATACCATTCAATTAATTGCTAACGATAACGGAGAGTGTTTAATCGATGAGGTAGAAGTAACTTCTACTCCTATCGACACACAAATTGTGGGTGTAGGCGTTGGTGTTAACTGTGCACCATACTCCACTACGCTATCGTATAATTTAAGTCAAGGAGGGATAGCAATTCCTGATAATTCTGTCACTAGAACATGGACAGTAACTGGTAGAACAAATGGGGTCAACCTAACAGGAACGGGTACCACTTTCCCTGTAAACAACCTTACGGCAGACGATTATGACGTTACAGTTGTATTAGATTTTGGAGGAGGCTGTACTTCTACAGATACAAGAGTGATCAATGTAGGAGAGCAAATTGATCTTGATTTTACTTTCTTCCCTGGTCCAGCGATCTGTAATAATACAACAGTAGATTTTACGAATACATCAGATAGAAAAGGAATTCCTGATGCTGATATACAATATTACTGGGATTTTAATGTACAAGGTGCCCCTAATTGGCAGGCTGCAGGAAATGTAAACGGTAATGCTTCTCATACATTCAATGAATTGGAGGCAGGTTTTTATACCATTGGTTTCTATGCCGTTCAAAATGGTTGTGAAGCCATTCCAGTATTTAAACAAATTGAGGTGATTACTCCAAGAGCTAATTTTGATATGGAAATGTCATTGGCTTGTGATCCAACATCAATTACTATCGATAACTTATCTACTGGTGCAGAAGCGGGAGGTAATTATATATGGGATATTTCTGTAAGTGGAACAGGAGGAAATAGAACTACTCAAATTATCACTACTGATATAAATGAAGATATACCTAATCACCCTGACTTTTTAGGTTTAAATATTGATTTTGGCGATCAAGTAACCGCATTATTGACAGTACAAAACTCAGCTTCAGTACCTTCAGTAACTCCACCAAACTTTTGTGTTGATGATTACGAGGTCATCATCACTATTCCTAATAAGCCTCCTCCAATGAATCCTCGTTGGGGATTGGCCAATAATAATTACACTAATCCTACTGAAATTTGTTCAGGTACAAGATTATATTTTGATCCTGCCGTAAATAACAACACTTACCCTGGTAGTTACTTTTGGAGATTTACCAATTTAACTACAGGTACAGAGTACACAAGAACCAATCGTAGACCAAATTTAGAATTTAACGAAGGAGGCGATTGGGAAATTGAAGTCACTGTAAATTATAATAATTCTGGCTGTACAGAAACCATCACAACTGGACCGTTCACAGTATATGAAATGGATTTCAGAATTGATGATGATGTAGATAATGTATGTATTGGCGAGCCTATCACCTATTTTGTAGAAACCGGCTATAAATTAGAAGCACCAAACATTACTTGGGTTTGGGAAGTGAATGGCACCGATGTAAGTTCAGGTTCAGGACCTGTAGTAGATGATTTGGTTTGGGTGTATAATGATGTTTTAACCCCTCAAAGCGACCGCCATAGAGTAAGATTAAAAGTATATTCTGATGTTTGTGATAGAAATTCTAATACAGAAAGAACAAGAGTAACACAACCTGTACTTGATTTCACAGGACCTATTGAAGATTATGTCTCTTTTGCTTTCAGATGTGATTATATCGAAACGTATATTGATCCAAACATTAATACGAACACAGTTTATAATCCTTGGAACTCTGATTTCATTTGGGAATTAGAGTATCCTGATGGCACAAAAACACCTATTACTCCTGACGGAATCGACAATTATATTTTCCGTTTTGATAATCTTACACTCGGAACATACAAAGCATTTTTAGCAGTTACTGACGATAATGGTTGTACTACTTTAGACAGTCTAACTTTTGATGTCCCTGAAATTCCATTCAGCAGAGCCGCTTTCACGCCTTCAGAAGAAGAATTAGCTTGTCCAGGTTTTATTAATTTCACCGACCTTGCTGATGGTACCGATGGTAACACAATTCCTAGACAAGATGCCAATGGAAATGAAGTAAGTATTTCTGATTGGGTATGGAGTGTAACCCTCAGCGATGGCACTGTATACACTAAAAACGATGATCAAGGTGAATTTAGTTATTACTTTGAGCCTGGTGATTACAAAATCAGCATGGCTACCCGAGATACTGAAGGATGTATCATGTATGCCGATAGTATGAGCATCAATGTGGGTGGTGTAAAAGGAGATATCTACATTCATAAAAAAATTGGCTATTGGCCTTTAAACACCAATTTAGAAGCTATACCTGCAGACGTTTCAGGTGAGATTCAATCTATTGAATACTTATGGACTCTTGGCAATGGTGGAGCAGCAAGTGGTCAAATTCCAAACGTAGATTATGAACCTGATTGGTCAGCTATACCTGGCTCATCAATTAGTTACTTCCCTTTCCTATTCTTTAATTCATCAATTATATTAGTGAATGGTGACACAGTAGAATGTAGGTATCAAGCGTACGAAGATCCTTTAAATTATGTCACTATTTTAAAGAACCCTGAAGTAGAAATCGATGATATTTTCATTTGTACTACTGAAGGGGATACAACAATCAATGCATTCGATCCGAATTTCCAACTAACTGATATTGATACAACTCACTACAGTTATAAAAGTGAAATATTCTATCAATGGTATGTGGATGGTCAGTTAATTCCAGCAATGGATGGTGGAATGGATTCCACTATCACTTTAACTTACTGTAAAGACACTACAAACTGTGGATATTTTGATATCAATCCAGACGATGTTGATGGTAGAGACTATACGTTAGAAATATGGTTGGATGCAGAATATATTGATAAGGTAGATCCAACACATAATCATACTGATCAAAGAGTGGGTTACTCTACAAGAACATTTAATGTAAAATACGATCCAACTCCTGTAGCAGTACTTCCGACATTAAATCCAATTTGTTTATCAGATTCTATTTACATTAATGCTAGTAGCTCTGGTTTCCAACCTTATACAAGAGGTAACATCACTGAGTATCGTTGGAATATTACATCAGCTAATTCTTATTTAAAAGATACCACAACCACTGACCCTGAGTTAGGAATCATTTTCCCAGAAGAGGGTGATTATGATGTTCAGTTAACTGTCGTATCTGATAATATTTGTGCAGACTCTACAGTGAGTCAAACATTAAGAGTAAAACCATTACCTGTAGTTGACTTTGAAGCTCAAGAGGTTTGTATTGGGGATGAAATGCTTTTCAATAACCTTACTACATTTGAGGGTACTGAAATTTCTACAGATCCAAGTATTATTCAAGAAGTAAAATGGTATTTTGATGTCGACAACTCACCTAATGATGTGGGTTCAACAGATATTAACCCATTATATACTTATCCTGCACCAGGTACATATAATGTACTATTGGAAGTCTTCACGTTAGAAGGTTGTATGGAATCCTTCTCGAAGGAAGTGATTGTAAGAGAGCTTCCGACCATTACAGTGAGTGATAGTTTGTATATCTGTTTCGGTGATCAGGTAACATTATCAGTTAACGGAGGAACTACTTATGAATGGTCTACTGGAGAAACTACTCAAGATATTACCGTTGCTCCAATTGCAGATTCTTTATTTGTAGTGAAAGCATGGAATCAATACAATTGTTTAACTGTCGATAGCGTTAAGGTATTTGTTATTCCTGACTTCAGAGAGAGTCAAACGATCTTTGTTGCATGTGAAGGTGAAGAGATTACTTTTGATGCCAGAATCAATGATTATGATGGCACTATTGAATCCTTCGAATGGGTAGATAATGGCAGTACAGACCCTACGCTTACTGTTTCAACTCCAGGAGATTATACTGTAATTAATACGATAACTAGACCTGATGGCGGATCGTGTACATTTACTAAGACGTTTACGGCTAGATTTAATCCTCTTCCTGATGGATTTGCAGTAGATACATTGGTGCACTGTTTCTCTGATGGTCCTATTACAATTGATGCTCCAACAGGCCCTTCATATGCGTATGCTTGGGATACAGGAGAAAACACTCCATCTGTCATCCAAAATGCACCAGGTACTTACACGGTGACCATTACGGATACATCTGACACCACAAATTGTTCAACAACAACAAGTGTAGTTGTATTTGATCCACTTACTGATGCAGCATTCGCTTTCACCCAAGTTTGTTTAGGTACTGAGACTGAATTAACAGCTCAATATGAAAATCTTGATGGATTGAAAATTGAGTATCAATGGACATTAGGTTCGTATGAATCAATTACAACAGACACTCCTAATTTAACTTATGAATTCCCAGATTTTGGTGATCATGAAGTTACCTTAGTGGTCAACCCTATCGGGGGATGTCCTTCTCCTGCAGTTACCCAAACGGTAACTGTTTATGAACTTCCTGAACCTTCTTTTGATGTGGATGAAATTTGTGTTTATGGTGAAGCGGAATTTAATAATAACACCACTTACCAAGGAGTAAGAGCTCTAGAAGGAGGTTTTGATATTGCGTTAATAGAATGGGATTTTAATTATGATGGTTCTACGCCAAACTTCACTTCTAATGAGTTCTCTCCTAGAAATGCCTATAATGAATCAGGAACGTTTACCATCCTATTACAGGTAACAACAACGAATGGTTGTATTAAGCAATTTATGAATACACTTATAGTGCATCCTGAACCAGTTATTTCACTTACAGAAGACACTTACATTTGTGAGGATGATCAAATTACTTTAGAAGCAAGTGGTGGTTCAACATATTATTGGGAAGGTTTAGGCCTCACTGATAATAAAATTACTGTGGATCCAAAAGAAGATCAGACCTATGTAGTTCAAGTAACATCTGCTGCAGGATGTGTATCTTATGATAGTGTTACAGTCTATGTTATTCCAAACATAAAAGTGGAAGCCTCTTATTATGAAGTTTGTGAAGGAGAAACTGTTGAGTTAAATGCTAACATTGATGATTATGATGGTGTTAGTCAAGATTTTGTTTGGTCGAATGGAGAAACATCAGATGTGATTTATGTTGATCAGCCAGGTACATATACTGTAAGCAATACAGTGACGCATGAAAGTGGAAAAGAATGTGTACTAACACAAAGTTTTGAGGTTGTACACCGACCACTTCCAGCAGAATTTGCGGTAAAAGAAAGAGTTATTTGTTTCGATACAGAAAGTCAAATCATTTTAGAAGCTCCTCAAGGAAATAACTTTGTTTACTATTGGGAAGATACTGGCGAAACAAGTTCAACGGTGAGCAGAACTGAAGAAGGGGAATACACCGTTTATATCATTGATGAAAGTTACGACACAGATTGTGAAACAATTACAAGTGTTGTTGTTGATGATATTTGTCCTCCTAGATTAATAGTTCCAACAGCGTTCACTCCAAACTACGATGGAACCAATGATGAGTTCTTAATTCGTTCTAAATATGCCACTGACATTAAATTAAATATCTATAACCGTTGGGGAGAAATTATTTTCAGTAGAACATATGCAGATTCTAAAGAAGCGAGAACGGAAGGAAATGGTTGGGATGGTATGTATAGAGGGAACTTAGTAATGGGTGGTGTCTATACTGTTATTGTGGAATATTTAAGTGAGTTAGATGGAGAAAATTATAGAAATTCTACTCCTCTAACTGTTATCAGATAGTTTTAGGGACATTGTTCTTTTATTAACGTAGTTCGGTAGGGACGTTGCAGTGCAACGTCCGTACGGAGCAACCTCCATATAGAACAATGTCCCTATAATCTTATTACTTCTCCTCTAATTCTTGAATAGTTTTCTGCATAATAATATAATGCAGTTCTTGAACATCATTTCTATCAATGTTACTCATATCAAACTCCCAATCTTGACCATTTATCAAAGTGATTGTTAAGGTATTTTTATTTAGGTTTGATGATTGAATTTGACGATTTAAAAAACGGATACCTTTTTTTGAGTTTACTTTTATCAGCAATCCAGTTGAATTAATTTCAACATAATGTTTCCAAAAAACCATTTTTAACTGATAAGCCATCAGAATAATAAAACCAATTACCATTAGAATATTATTGTACAAGGGTAATAGATTATTCTTGATAAAACCTCCTCCTACAGAAACACATAATATTGATAAGATATAAACACATATCTGAACATAAGTATTTACTTTAAAGAATTTAATTTTCTCCATTTTCATTTATTTTTTTCGGTACAAAATTAATAACCTATTGTACAGTTTATAAAATTCAGAATAAAAAAAGTCGTATAAACTAATTTCTAAAATAAATTGTTTAATATATGTAAATAAACAACTATAAGTACTGTTATGGTAAAAATTATCTCCGATTTTAATTTTGATGAAAAATTATCTTTCATCAAAGTAATAGAAAATATGATTCATGCTGACTGCAAAGTTGAACAGGAAGAATTAATGTATTTTGAGCAATTGAAAAAAAGGCTAAGTTTTACTAATGATTTCGTTGAAGAGGCTAAAAGATTAGATACCATGAAATGTGTTGAAATTTTAAAACTGATGTCAAATTCAAAGAAACAAATTGTCTATGATTCATTAGTTGAATTGGCAAATGTAGATGATGAATTTCATCCTAATGAAAAAGTGCTAATTGACAATCTATGCCAATTGATTCATTTTAAACCTCAGGCTAATTCTTGGAGATCCTCTTAATTTTTCTGATATTCATTGTTAACCAACACCAATACAATGACACTATCGAATTATTTAGCTGAACTTTCACAAGATCAACTTCTCTATTTTTCACTTCCTATATTTTTCATCGCAATAATAATTGAAGTAAAAGTAGCCAAAGAAAAATATAACCGAAAAGATACAAGCGTATCCCTTTTAATGATGCTTTTTGCTGGAATAATTGAATTTATTCCCAAGCTTATAGCATTTATAGTCTTTATATATCTACATGAGATCAGTCCTTTAAAAGATATAATACAAAGACAATGGTGGGCATGGTTATTACTTTTCTTTTGTGAAGATCTCTCCTATTATTTTTTCCATAGACTAAATCACGAAATAAGACTTTTTTGGGCAGGGCATGTCACTCATCATTCCTCAGAGTATCTTAATTTTGGCACGGCCTTAAGACAAGGAGTTGGAGAAAGAATACATAAATACTTTTTTTGGCTATGGCTACCTCTTCTAGGGTTTGATCCATTAATGATTTTCACCATGATGGGGCTCAGCTTATTTTATCAATTTTGGGTGCACACCGAATTGATTGATAAGTTACCAAAGTGGTTTGAATATTTTTTTAATACTCCTTCCCATCACAGAGTTCATCATGCATCTAACATTAGATATTTAGATAGAAATCATGCTGGAGTTTTAATTATTTGGGATAGATTTTTTGGTACCTATGCTGAAGAACTTAAAGAAATTGACCCTCCTGTTTATGGACTCACTGAAAATATTAATACATTCAATAAGTTCAAGGTGGTTACTCATGAATATCAAAACCTTTGGAGGGACATCAAAAGTGCTGATCGTTTTACTGATAAACTTCGGTATTTATTTAAAGCACCGGGTTGGAGTCATCTAGGTGATGATAAAAGGGCAAAAACTTTAAGAAGACAGTTATCAGAAGATCAGGAGAAATCCAAGATTATCCTTTAACTCCGAGCTTTAAGAAAATAGGGAATTTCACCTCTCTTTTGGTGTTTTCTCCCCAAATATTTTTCAAGTTTTCCATTAATTCCTGAACAGGATCATGTGTTGGATTGGCTTTTAAGTACGTCTGAACACTAGTCCAAGTATGAATAAATCCATACAATTGCTCCAAATCCCAATTGACAGTCATATCTACATATCCTTCGTTTGAGATCACTTCAAAATCAAAGGGTACGTTTTTATATTCCTCCTCTAAAATTTTACGTTCTTGATCCCAGAAAGGGCCAATTACATCATAATAGAAATAGTTGATCATTTCATCAATTTCATCATTCACTTTAAAAAGGTTATATCCAAAACAAGCTATAGTACCTCCTTTTTTTAATAATCTAAAAGCCTCTTTATTAAAGAGTTCTAGATCGAACCAATGCAAAGCTTGTCCAACGGTAATTAGATCAAAGTACTCATCTTTAAATTGAGTTACTTCAGCCCTACTTTCTATGTACCATATATTTTTTTGGGATTCAGCATTATTGATCTGATTTTTACTGATATCAATTCCAATGACTGAATTAAATTTTTTAGATAGATGAATAGCGACTTGTCCGTTTCCTGTACCACAGTCTAAAGCTGTTTCAAAGTTTTTGGTATTCTGACATATGTATTCAAAAATACTTGATGGGTATTTTGGTCTAAATTTTTTGTAAGTAGAAGACGTTGTGGTGAATCTGTCAATAACCTGTTTCATCGTTAATAGTTTATGAGAAATTGAGAAAGAATTTAAAAGCCTAAAATCAATAGACTCAAGTTTTTAAGTATTATATACTCAAAATAAATTCAATGTTTTTGAGATGCAAATAAACAGGTAATTAATCATGTTATTTCACTAAAAAAGTAACAATACTACTATTTTTAAAATAAACATTGAAGTATTTTGACTTTGCGGTTGATGCCGGAACTTCTGCTATCAATTTATTACCCCTTTTTGAAAATTTCACTTCCAAAGCATATTTACTATCATCATATGCGAACAATAAATCATTTTGATTATTTACATCGGTGAACACCATCTGAAAAGCTTTCTTACTTTTGACTTCTTTATTTAGAGGCTGAACTAATTCAACATGAGATAGAAAATAGTCCAAATAAAATAACGGATAATCGTAAAATGTTTTCTTATTTACATTAATCAATTTGTCACCTTCAGAAGAAGGATAATGATTTAGAATAAAATCTTTTGGAGGCATCATGAAATAAGTATCTGTATAATTCTTTACAAATTGCTGATTAAAGTCTACACTTCCTGCACCCCATGTAGCATCTACTAAATATTTTTCTCCTTTAATGGTAATTATATTCCAAGCATGATCGTTAGGTATCTTATCGACTGTTTTTTTGGGAAGGTCAGAAACAAAAGCTTTACTAGTCCCATTCACAGTATAGCACTCTACTCCTGTCTTTTCACACAAAATTTCGAATAAGGTAGAGTATCCATCACATACCGCTTTTCTTGATCTAATGGCCTTCTCGGCTTTTTCAATTCTTATTTTCTCGAGCTTTTCTAATTTTTCGGCTTCCGTTTTATAGGTAAACTTATATCCTCTTTGTGGATTTTTCCAAGCATCTACATCATAAGCTATTGTATTTGCTATAAAGCAGTAGATTGCTCTACTTTTGCTTAAAGGATCGGTATATTTTTGGTTGATTTTTGTAGCCAAGACATCAATATCTTTCACTTTAAGAAAACGCTGTACCACATATTCATCAACAGCCTTAAGATCTTGTGCTAAAAGGGATAGCGATATTAAATTGAAAAGAATAATTGATATAAATTTTGCCATTTTAGTCGATTATAGTTCTAAAAGTTAAGTTGATACGTGGAGTATTCACCTTTTTCGTTTTTGGTAAAGCATGCATCCAATGCTCTTGAATTTCACCTTTCATCAATAACAAAGTACCATTTTCTAATTGAAGATCGATACGTTCTTTAGAAACTTTATGTTTAAATGAAAATTTTCTTGTTGCTCCAAAAGATAAAGATGCTATTGTCCCTCTTGGTTTTAATTCTTTTTCGTTATCCGTATGGTAAGACATTCCTTCCTCACCATTATGATAATAATTAAGTAAACAAGAATTAAAAGTAGTGTCTGATATGCCTTGTACTACCTTTGATAAATCATTTAATACCTCTGTATAAGGCAAGGCCACTTTTGTATTTTTTGAGTAAGTATATTCGTACGGCTTTAACCCATACCACCCTACTTTCCGTTTGGTAATGATTTCTTTTCCAAACATCATGATTTTATCGTGTTCCCAATGGATTTCATTGGCTAAAATTTCGAAATATTCATCACTTACTGTTTTGGAAAACAGATGAGGATAGTATTCTATAATACCATCATAAGGTAGCTGTATATCAGAGGGTGTATAGGTCATAAAATATCAATCTATTTCACCATCCATTGTTTAAATTTACTTACCTTTTCTTTGGGGATAATGATCTCAATTTGCTCATCACTTTTTATTCTGAGTACCCACTTCCCGTTGTAATGTGGTTCAATACTTACAACTCCATTAATATTTACAATAAACTGACGGTTCACTCTAAAGAAGTATTCAGGATCTAACTCTTTCTCAAGCTTATCTAAAGTTAAGTCAATATGACCACTTACACCATTATCTTGATGAACGAAAACAGTTTTATTTTCAGATTGGAAAGCATGTATTTGATTTACTTCTGCAATAGTTAGATTGGTAGGGTAATTTACCCATATTCGTTGTCTAAATGATAGCTCTTGTTGTTCTACTCCTTTAGCAACGTCTTTGATGGTTTCATTAGACAAGTGATTAATAGTATTGTTATTAAACTTTTCTAATGACTTTTCAATATCACTTTCGTTAATGGGTTTTAGAAGATAGTCAACACTATTTACCTCAAATGCCCTTAATGCATAATCATTATATGCTGTAACGAAAATGATTGGCACTTTTAGGTCAATATCTTTATAAATATCGAAGCTTAAACCATCCGATAATTCGATATCAGAAAAAATTAAATCGGGTAGATCAGATTTACTATTAAAAAACTCTTTACCCTCTTCCACAGATTGTATAGGAAAAATAAACTCAGCACTTGGCATCACTTTTTCGATACACTTTTTTAAATATCTCTGTGCTGGAATTTCGTCTTCAATAATTAATATCTTCACCTTTTATTGTTTTTCGTCTATAAGTGGAACTTTAACTTTAAAATACTCTTCATTTTCCTCTACTACAACCTCCCCATCTAAAAAGTTCTTGTAGGCTTCCTTTAAGAAAGTTAAGCCAATTTTATGAGATTGTGGCTTTTGTGGTTTCAACTGTTTATTATTTATAACACTTATGAAACCATCTTTAACTTCAATTTCAATTGTTAGAGGTTTTCGAACTGTGGCCGTATTATGTTTAAAACAATTTTCTAGTAGCAACTGTAATGCAAGCGGTGGAATTTTCAATTCCATTTGTGTACTATCAATGTTTTCTTTCAGTAATAGTCCATCTCCTAATCGAACTTGATGAATTCTGATGTTCCTCTTCATAAATTCCCATTCCTCTTTGAGGGGCACCAACTCTTTATCTTTGCTATCCAATACATAACGATAAATATTAGATAGATCCAATACGAAAGTCTTAGCTGATTGAGGATCATAATCTATTTCCGAAACTAAAACATTAAGACTATTGAATAAAAAATGTGGATTCAACTGAGATTGTAAAGCTCTGTTTTCCACTTTCAACTTTTCTTGTTTTAGTTCAGCTATTTGTAATGAAGACGTCCTCCATTTTCTAAGAAAATCGTCGGTTACTGCTAAAGAAGAATATAAAAGCAATACAATGCATTGATTCAACGCAAGAACAACTTCTTGTTTTCTAAACTGAAATGGATTTTCTTTTTCATTAATAATCCCCAAAAGAACAATTGAGATATAAAAAAACAAAAAACTTAGAATGCATAGAAATACCAATTCCAAGGTGATCCTTAAATGAGGTTTGTCTCTTATTGAAAAGTTATCCATGTACTTAGATAATCTCTTCCCAACAAAAACAGTCCCATTAAAATAAATCAAATAGATATAAGTAATGGGAAAGAAAAACATTTCCCTGATGTAAAAGTCATCAGATACAGACCAATAAGTAAATAGGAATAAAATTATTGATACAAAAAAGGTAAGTACCGGAGATAACCAAGGATAATCTTTTTCTAGTATTGTCATGAAATAGTACGGTGTAAGCGTTATTACTAAAATCTTAAGGTAAATTCACTACCCTCATTTAATGCTGTTTTAAGCGTTAATCGACCATTATTTCTACGCATTATTTGTCTTGATAAACTAAGTCCAATACCTACGTGGTCTTTCTTTGTGGTATAAAACGGTATAAATATTTTGTTCTGAGCTTCCGAATCAATTCCAGATCCATTATCAATAATTCTGATGATAGGCTTGTTCTTATTCTCATCCTGAGTACTTCTTATGATCACGGATGCTCGTTCAGCACCTGAAGTCTCTAGCTCCTCCACTGCATTTTTTACAACGGCATCAATCACCGATCTAATTTGCAATGGATCTGCCGTCACTAATATACTTTCTTGCTGTAATTGAAGTTCGAACTTCACATTAGGATAAGTCGATTGATAAGATTCAACGGCTTCTTCACAAAGTTTATTGACATTGAAATGTTCAAATTGACTTTCTCTTAAATGTGCTAACACTCTAAAATTCTCCGCCAAAGTAGAAAGTGATGAAACTCGATGTGAAATGGTTTCCATAGGAGAAATTAAATCAGAAATTTCTTCTTTGGTAGGCACCTCTTTGTCATAATTATCTTTTAAGTATTCAAGTTCTCCTTTCACAGTATCACTTAAAGACGCAACAGGTGCAATAGCATTCATGATTTCATGAGTAAGCACAGAAATAAGAGCTTCCCAAGCTTGTATCTCCACTTTCTCCACCTCTTCTTCTACTCTTGATATACTGTAAACATGAATCATTTCTCCTTTTACATACAAGAGCATTTTTTGAACTACAACCCTTTCGGATGCATACATTCCAGGAATAGTACAGTGATAAATGCCTTCCTCATCTTTGTTATTAAAGATATTGAATAATTCTTCTGATATATCTTCGAAATCCAATACGTGAGAAGACTTCACTCCAGTAAAAAGACGTTTTGTAGTTTTATTAGAAAAAACCACTTTACCAGATGTATCAAAAGCCACAATTGCGGTATCTAACTGCTGTGCTATTGATTTATAAAATTGTAAATCAGATTCTCTTTGTGATCTTTTGTCTCTAAACCTGTTTAAAGCTTTTTGAAAAGTTTTATTTAAATCATCTTTTGCCTCGTTGGTATTATTGATGGTAAACGTCTGTGTTAGATCATCATAATTAATGGAATCTAAAAACTTACGTAAATCAAAAGCAATACTATTTAATTTTTGCAATAAAAGCCATACTTGATACCATATTAATGCAAACACAAATACGGCATTGGCAATTAATTCTTTTTGTAAAAAGAAACTAAATATAAAGGCACTCAATACGATTAAGAAAACACGTAAGGAGACCTGAAGTCTAAATTGTTTAAAGACCATGTTTTTCTAATCTACGGTAGAGAGATGCTCGCGTTAAACCTAAAGATTTAGCCGCTTTAGAGATGTTACCTGAGTATTTACTTACAGCTTTTTGGATCATCATTTTTTCAACAGTGTCCAAATCAAATTCTGATAAGTCAAAATCTTCTTCTTCCTTTTTCTTTTCAACCAAGAAAGTAAAATCTGTTGGCTGTAATGTATCGGTATCTGCCATAATTACTGCTCTTTCTAAAGCGTGTTGTAACTCCCTTACATTACCTGGCCAATAATATTTCTGAAGCTTCTTCATAGTAGAAGCAGCTACCTTCATTTTTCCTTTACGATATTTATTAGCGTATATCTTTAAGAAGTGTGCCACTAATAAAGGAATATCCTCTGCCCTATCTCTTAAAGGTGGTAAATGAATTTCTACAGTGTTAATACGATAAAGTAAATCTTGTCTAAATTCTTTATTTTCCACCATTTCATATACCGGCATGTTGGTCGCACACACTAAACGGATATCAACAGGGATCGTTTTATTATCACCCACTCTAATTACTTCTCTCTTTTGCAAGACAGTAAGCAATTTAGATTGTAAAGTCATTGGCAAGTTACCAATTTCATCTAGGAACAAGGTACCTTTATTTGCAATCTCAAATCGACCAGCACGATCTTCTCTAGCATCGGTAAACGCCCCTTTTTTATGTCCAAATAATTCTGATTGAAAGAGTGTTTCTGAAATAGATCCCATATCCACTCCAATAAAGACATTTTCATGTCGTAGTGACTGTTCGTGAACGGCTCTGGCGATTACTTCCTTACCTGTACCGTTTTCGCCAAGGATAAGAATATTTGCATCCGTTTTACCTACTTTAGAAATAAGAGCAAACACTTTTCTCATGGCCGGGCTATCACCTATTACAATACCCTCAGAACCAGGCATTTTATTTAATGCAGATGATAATTCTGTTTTTTCTTCTTTTAGGGATTTTACTTCTTCGTACGATTTTTTTAATCGAACAGCAGAAGTTAATGTCGCAATAAGTTTTTCGTTATTCCATGGTTTTAGTACAAAATCTGTCGCTCCTTGTTTTACAGCATTTACAGCAGTTTCTACATCACCGTATGCGGTAATCATAACGACGACTGCATTTGGATCTATTTCTAATATTTGCTCCAACCAATGAAACCCTTCTTTTCCAGAAGTAGTATCTTTTGTGAAGTTCATATCCAAAAGAATAACATCATAGCTATCGTTCTTTAATAAAAACGGAATTTTACCTGGGTTACTCTCAACTTGAACCAAATCTGCATTCTTTTTTAATAACATTTTGGCTGCCAACAAGATATCTTCGTTGTCATCTATTACTAGAATTTTTCCAAGGGGCTTACTCATTATTTCGACGGTGAATTATAATTTGATTGTACGTTTATGGACAGAACAATTAAAGAATAAAAAATTTATGAAAAAAATAAGTGATACAATATTTTTGTTTTATCATGTTATTTCTAACAAAAACATCAATTTGTTAGTGGATTTACTAGCAAATCAATAGAATATTAGGTGATTTACAATTGATAAAAATAAGAGTTCCCTCGTTAAGATTCATTCAATAATTTTTTGTAACAATTTCTATAAATTTGAGGTATATAAATACATAATATTACTTATAAGGAACACTATAAACATAAAACGATGACTAAAAAGTTAATTGGTACGATTCTTCTTGCTGCAGGTGTTTCACTAACATCTTTAGCAGACAACCCAATCACTAAAAAGAACAAAGTGAGAAAGGGTTACAAAACAACAACAGTACAGAAAACTCAAAAGAGTATTTCAACAAATGAAGATGTTGCTGTTGTAAGAAAGAACCGCAAAGGTGCTTACCACATACAAAACCATGCTGGCGTAAATACTTTGGCAGAAGCACAAGGTGTAAATGCTGGTAAAACAGTTGATCAAACAACTGCAAAATATCCATACATGAAATGGAGTAAATAAAAGAATTATGAAGCCTGTGAGAAATCTCAGGCTTTTTTTATTTCTATTGATGAATCGAAACTCAGAAGTTTGTTTTAAAACAGAAAAAATATAGTCTCAAAATCTTTAAAAAAAAGAGGTAGTCATATACAAATTATGACTACCTCTTTTACTAATTTCTTGTGTGTGATATTTAAAAGGTTAATTTTTTAGTCAAGTATGAATTTACTAAGCCAATGCTTAGAAAACTCAATGCACCAAAAGAAAATACTAGAACTAATAATAAACTGCTGTAAGACATTCCTTCTACAGAATATGTATTCAGAAGAAGTAATAAACCTAAAACAAAGTTTATTAAGGACAATCGGTAGTAATTTAAATGATCACTGTAAATTAATTGAGTGAAATTTTTTTCTTTCATCAGTAAGATTTTTCAATGTATATCTATAGTAATATGCTAATCAATTCTAAAGACAACCGAAAATTCAATGTGGACAATTATTGACCAGAAAAATATCTCACACAAGGTGAAAAATTTTTATTTGGCCTTAATCCAGTATGTCTAGAGAATAATTTAGTGAATTTGTGATCGTAAGATTTTTCAGAAACGAAACTCTGTTTTATTCTTTTCGATCGTAAGCCAGAGCTAATAAGAACAAGTGTAAAAAACAGTAAGGTGTATAAAGTAATAACGAATTTGAATTTTGTCATATAATAATTTGGGTGGTGTGTTTATTAAGTTAATCAATTCACCCAAATTATTATAATTATCTATTTAAAATTATATGATTTCTAAATTATAAACAGTTCTATTCCATGTATTTCATTTTGATATGATTTTGATTCATAATACCCACAACAACAATGTGATCATCATGCTTTTTGTTATCAAATTTCTTTTCTGCAACTAATGATAAAGTAAGCGTAAACAATGTTACAATACTATATATAATTAATTTCTTTTGTGAGGTTTTAGAATACTTCGACATAATAATTAGCGTTTAATTGTTCATCAGTTTTTTATACCCTTAATACCTGCAAAGTGTTTTAAATTGAAATGATTATGATGTATGATTTCTTAATTAAATCACCAATTGTGAACTATGACATATAAATTCTATATATTTTAAATTAATTTAATTTCCTCTTTTAGATTCTAAAGGATGTTTTTAATATTTTTATAAAATAATTACCTCAAAATTGTACGAAGTAGGTTTAATCCATTATATCTTCATTTTTTACATATGAAACAGTTCTATTATTTATTCTTTTTAATTGGAATGATGCTCTCTTTGAGTGCCTGCCAAGAAAACAAACCACTAGTTTTACATCCTGATAAAACAATTTCAACTTCCACTACAGAAATTCAATACTTTGAGAATTTTGATAAGTTAGCTCCCTTATTTAAACATCAAGATGATACATTAAGAGTAATTAATTTTTGGGCGACATGGTGTGCTCCTTGTGTAAAGGAAATCCCATTCTTCACTACTTTAGATCAAGAGTTTAAATCACAGAACAAAAAAAGTAAAGTGATGTTGATTAGTTTAGATCTAAGCGAAAAAAACTTAGTGAAATTCATCGATAAAAATAAAATTAATACCACTAGTTATTGGTTGGATGATGCCAATGCTAATTATTGGATTGGTGAAATTGAAAAAGATTGGGATGGTGCTATCCCCGTTACTTTATTTATTAAAGGTCAAAATAAAAAATTCCATTTTGGAGATTTTGAATCTCTAGACGACATAAAAACAATTATAAATTCTATCTAACTTTAATTATGAAAACTTTCATTTTAAGCACTTTATCTGTTTTATTATTTTTCTCTTGTGGATCTACTTCAAGCGAGAAAAAAGAAGAAACTAAACAAGCAGCTGTTTCAACTACAGAAACAGTACAAGCTGTAAAAATTGGTGAAATAGCACCAGATTTTAACCTAATCGGCATAGACGATCAACAACATGCTCTAAATGATTTGGCTGGAGAAAAAGGTGCTATTGTTATATTCACATGTAACCACTGTCCTTATGCTATTGCTTACGAAGACCGTATTATCGCTTTAGATAAAAAATTTAAAGAAGAAGGATATCCAGTCATAGCGATTAATCCTAATGATCCCGCTGTTCAACCAAAAGATTCGTTTGATAAAATGAAAGAAAGAGCGGATGAAAAAGGATTCACTTTCCCTTACTTATTTGATAAAGGACAGAAAGTATTCCCAACTTATGGTGCGACAAAAACTCCTCATGTTTTCTTGTTAAACAAAGAGAACAATCAGCTAGTGGTTAAATATATTGGTGCAATTGACGATAACTACAAAGATGCTGATGCGGTAAAAGTAAAGTTTGTTGAAGACGCTATCAATGCACTTCAAAACAACACGGAAATTGCTGAAAAAGAAACAAAAGCAATTGGTTGTTCTATCAAAGTTGCTAAAAGTTAGTTCATTCACTTATTCGTATTAACTTGTAGTAAAGAAACTATTATTGTATCCGGGATTCACTCTCGGATACTGCTTACTCAATATGGCTGAAAAACGTAAAAAAATATTCCCCTTCTCCTCCTTAGTATATTTAACTCTTTTTCTCTTAGCGATTTATGTGTACAAAAACCCAGATACTAAAGATAAAGTTAAACCTTATGCAAAAATCTCTTATGCTTACGCACTAAATCTTAAAGATTTAATTGAAACACCTTTTTATAAACATGTCTCGGGATACAGTATCAAATTACCTAATAAATATACAGTACATGGTATAGATGTTTCCCATCATCAACAATATATTGATTGGTCCAGAGTAAGTAAAATGCACGCGCAAGGTCAATCAATTAAATTTGCATATTGCAAGGCAACAGAAGGATTGGATCATTCCGACAGACATTTTAGTCATAACAAGAAAAGAAGTAAAGAACATCAGATCTCATTTGGTGCTTATCATTTTTTCAGACCCAAAAAAGATGGAAAGCAACAAGCAGATTTTTTTCTAAATACGGTAGGCGATTTAGCTCCTGCTGATATGGTCCCTGTAGTCGATATAGAAGTTTTAGATCGAGTAAGCCCTAGTACAATGAGAAAGAGGTTAAAAGACTTTCTCGATCACGTTGAAAGTGCAATTGGCGTTAAACCAATGATCTACACCGGTGATGTTTTTTACAAAGATTATCTCAAAGGGTACTTCCCAAAATATCGCATTTGGATTGCGAATTATAGTAATGGAACTCAATCTTCAGAAAAAAGATGGACCATGTGGCAACATTCTCAAACTGCTACAGTAGATGGGATCCCAGGAAAAGTAGATATGAACGTTTTTTATGGAAATTGGGAGCAGTTTAAAAAGGCTATGTTAATTGGCTTTCAATAAATTATGATTTTACATGAGTTATTAACCCTTTAATTCTATTAAATTTGTAACTTAAATAAAGACATCAAACTCATGAAAATTTTTAAATCATATACTTACGTACTTCTTTTTACTTGTTTAGGATTCTTTTCTTGTCAAGATAGTATTATCGAAGATCTTCCTACTCCTTCAGGTAATTTTCTTTTAAATCTTGTGGCTATTAATAATGATGTCGATGAAGGTGCAGGATGGAAAGAGTATATGATTACAGAAACCAACTTAGGAATTCATCAAATTGATTTTCTTAAAAATGATTCTGCTTTTACAGCCTTTCAAGATCAGTATCAATATGAATTGATATCTAGAAAAAGTTTTCCTGAACTTAATTTCACTAATCTTCCTGTCAATACTTACGATAAGGTGACTATCTCAATGGATAATCATTTAGATTCAGATGAAAGTGTAGAAATCAATGGGCATTATACTCCATCAAGCCCAACAAAGATTGATTTTTATTTTAAGACAAATGAAGAACTCTTCCTTACTCATACATTGGAAGAAGATTTAGTAATTACCGATGATAAGAGTTTTCAATTTGAAATTGCTTTTCATCTAAAAAAGATTTTTGATCAAGTGACGTTTAATGAATTAGAAAAAACTACTATTGAAGAAGAACTAGAAAATGGACAAATAGTTAGTAAAGATATTATTCTTATTGACAAAGAGAATAATATGGGTACTTATCAATTTATACTTTCAGAATTTCAAAAAAGCTTTCAAACTAGACTTGTTGTAGAACAGCCTAGGACTTAAGAATGTCTTGTATAATTTTAATATGATGATTGGTATGGATGATCATCATCTTCTTTGCTTCTTTTACATTCAATTCTCCAAAAACGAAATGTCTGAAGTAATGATTTTCCGAAAGTGTATCAATTTGTTCTATCAATTGATAACCTTTATCTAATTCCATTTCAACGATAGATAAATCTACATTACCGAAATTATTTACATATTTCGGCGCACGTGCTTTACCTCTCGGCATCTTCTTTATCAACTTTATTATCCACCACTTAATATTAAATACAGATTGATACTGTTCTGGATTTGAATTAATTAAAGCCTCACAAATTAAATTCATTGACAATATAGAATGGTAAACATGCCAATCTACCCCTGCCTTTGAGACACTTGGAACAGTCTTTCTAAATGCTTCTGTTTGTGTATAAATAGCTAGTTGGTTTATTTGGTCAAGTAATGTCATAGTTCATTATTTTTAGTACTATTTTAATTATGAAATAATATTCATTTTTCATTTCTCAATGTTAATATCATAAATTATATTGATTTTTGTTTAACTTCTATAAAACAAAAATATTTATATCTCTATAAACACATTGCACATTGGCTATCAAATACTTATACTGTTGTAAAACTTCAAACAACTGTTAAACATTTTATGACAAATTTGATTTTTACTTCATTTTTCAAAATCCTAAAATAATACAAAAATCAATTTGTTAATTGAATTATTCAAAGAACAATTATATTGATTTTATGAAATTTCAACCAAAAAAATTAACCCACCAATGAGTTTTGTTATTTTTATATATTCCCACTAATGTAATATTTATGAATTATTTTATTTCGACAAACAATAAAGTCCTCAAACTAAAACTTCAAGGGAAAATAACAGATGATGAACTACTTATTTCTTTGAACGAGTTTGCAAAAAAGATTGCTGAGGACAAAATTATGGTAGGTGTGGTAGACGGTAAAGAGTTAACAAATACTATGGAACTTGCCTCTAAATATAGTGTTATATCCACTTTAGAAAGGCTAGGATTCCAAAGAAATTGTAGATTTTATATCGCATCTAATTCACCTATTGAAGAATCACGTATTGTAGAAAATATAGCTTTTAATAGAGGCTGGAGATTGTACATGTTTGAATCATTAGTTGAAGCCACAGCTGCAGCAGAAAAATTCATTTTAAACAATTCTGAAGTAATATAAAAGACACAGATAAAATCTGTGCCTTTACTACTATATTCATAATTAAGTGTGTTCCAAAATTTGATTAATTATGTTGTCCTTCATTCATTAAACACACACAAAACAACACTGTTTAATATTTTAGTGACTTACTTTTAGGTAACTTATCGATACGATACCATAATCTGATGTATCTAATGATTTACCTTTCATGGACTGCATATAATTACCTGCTTTAAAATAATTGGAATCACTATTACAGCCGTTAAATCTGTAGATTTCAGTTCTACCTCCATTGGCTAAGTTGTATAAAACAACGTTTGAGTTTTCAAAGACAAGTTCCAAGTGCATTTCTTGATCTAATGCCCAATTACCATCAATAAAGTCACCTGACATATCGTCATTTTCTTCTGTTACCCAACCCATAATTTTCAGTCGAGCTGAACCAGACGATTGGTTTGGATCTCCTTCATATTGCACTCTAATGACATCATCATATGAGTTAGAAGGGCCGTGAATCTGACCAAAACAAACTTTACCTGAACTTGGCAACTGATTCACAGTTACTTTCCATTCCATTCTATTTATTCCTGATCCACCATCCCAATAAATATTCGACGATCCATCTGCAGTTAATTCTCTAAGTTCAGTTCTCGGATTACCAGAACCCGAAGAAGTTGGATAACCTGCATAACATTTAAAGAAAACGTTTGTACCGTCTGTATAGAACCAATTATCGTTTTCGTAAGTAGATAAGTTTGGAGTATTATCTACAAAAGTCGGATTGTTTAACGTTCCAGAGAATGCATTTAGCTTCCAATTTTGTAACCCTAACACATCGTACGGGTAACCGCCACCACCTGTTGGAGGATCTACTGGATCAACCGGATCCGTACCATTTCCTTCTCCATCGGTACCTGCAAAAGTTACTTCTGTGATACTGTTCCAAGTATTAGATGAATTTCCATAGCCGATAATTTGTACATATCTTCCTGAAACTCCATTTAATGACACATTCTCTAATTCCAACGTATTACCTGATGAAACTCCAGAATATACTACCGTTAATTGATCTGTTGCATTTCCAGCCAACACTTCAAAAGTACTTGACCTTACATCGCCCTTAAACCAAGCCACCTTCATCTCTTCGATATTTTTCACACTACCGAAATCATATCTAATCCATTGACCGGAGCCATTGGCAGACCATCTTGTTCCCAAATTGCCATCCACAGTGTTCGATGGAACATTACCATCATCAGAAGAAGCTACTACAGCTATTGCAGTAAGTGGTTCAGTTCCTGAACTTGGAGGCGGTGTTGTTCCTCCATCTACTTCTATTAAAGAAAAATCGTCGTACCTACCCTCTCCAGCGTAGTATTCTCCTTTAATGGTTACAGTACTTCCAGAGCCTGAATTAAAACTTACCACTTCTTGAGTCCAATCAGAAGCATTACCGCTTCTAGAAGTTTTTACTCCATCTACAGTTGCTGAAATTCTCCAACTTCCTTTAACAAAAGCAGATAATTCATAATTAGCATTTGAATTAATGCTAATATCTTGGGAAAAACTCCCACCGCTTCCTGTGATTTTAGCTGATTTTGTTCCCGTGTTTGCATCTCCAGAAATGGCAGATGGATCAGAATCTGTCCAATTCGTCCAACTACTTTCAAAACTAGCATTAGGAACTGTAACTGTTGTTCGTAAGTTACTTGGTTCGTTTTCTTTTTCTATACTAACCTCATTCTGTTGATTAGTACATCCTATGATGCTTCCTGTTAGGAATGCTCCAACAATCATTTTATTAAATGTATTTTTAAATACATTGTACTGGTTGTTCATGATTAAAATTATTAATGTGTAAAAATTCAAGTCAGTTATTAGTAGTTTATAAAGTGCTACCCTTGGGTAGAAACTTATTATCTGATAAAAAAGTCAGATGATTAACACACATAATTTTAATGAATGAAAGGTGATCAGTTAGTTATATTTTTTTAGTAAAAGAGGTGAATGGACCACCTCTTATGGGTATTTACGATCTATAATTATGTCCAATGTTAGTTAGTTCGAAGGTCCATTCTTCGTTGTTTAGTAGTTTAGTTGTCCGTCTACTTCAGCATATGAAATGTTAGTATTGTCTATCTGTCTATTGTTATCTTTTTACATTTCATATTTAACACATATACAAATTTTTGGTTAGCCACCTGATCATTAAATATCAAGTGGCCTTTTGAAATGAAATGTTAATCTATTTTCTTTATTTCTACCAAATCATATCTTGTTTCAACATCACCAAAGTTCATGGCAAACCTTAACTGAGTAGTGGCAGCATCCATTTTGATGATATAACTTTTTTGTTCGTAATCCGAACTGCTAGCAGATAACGGTAAGTCTTCATCCACAAAAGTGATACTGTTGTCTGGATCTTCCATTACTAATTTACCTGCAGATGTCCCACCTGACTTACTTACATACCAGAAGCTTACACGGTATTCAATTCCTCCTGTTACTCGAATTGTTTGATCTAAGTACTGACTATCGTTTCCAATTTTAGCTCCTGTACTTTCGTCTGGTGGTGTTGGTGAACCCGATCCTGAGAAACTACCCCAAACACTCCTATCACTACACTCAAAACTTGGGCATTGAAACTCTGGCACTAATTCGTCTACTACAACTACTGTAATAGTCGTATCTGAAGTGACATCATTACCATCTTTTGCAGTTAAGCTAACTTCAAAAGTTCCCTCTCCACTAAACGTATGTACCGGGTTTTTATCTTCTGATGTACCACCGTCACCAAAATCCCAAGCAAAAATGCCTGCTGAAATAGATGTATTCGTAAATTCAATGTCTCTAAATTCAGTTTGTGATGCCTTGTATGTAAAGTCGGCAGATGGAGGTGTTAAATCTTCAATAGATCCTACTCCCGGAAGTTCCTCTGTACAAGAAAGTAAAGCGCCTCCCAAAAGTGTTGCTAATCCTAATTTCTTTATGATTGTTTTCATTTTAGTCTGATATAATTAATGATTGTGAGAAAAGTTGCAGACTGAACGGTATCTTACACGTATTTGATTTATTTCTATTCAGTCTACAACATTTTGATTAATAACCAGGGTTTTGACTTAATAAACCATAGCTGGTATCAATTTCTCTTTGTGGAATTGGAAGTAATAACTTAGTCGCATTGAATGGGAATCCATTGTTTTCAGCAAAATTACCCATCACTTCTTCAGCTTCGCCAAATCTAACCAAGTCATACAAACGATGGTTTTCGAAAGCCAACTCCACTCTTCTTTCTAACATCAAAGCGTCTTTTGTTAAAGTTGCCCCCGCTGCTAATGTTGAAAGACCCACACGATCACGTATCATATTGTAAGCATTTACTGCATCTGCATCTGTTGTTGTCTCAGCACCCGCCATAATTGCTTCTGCATACATTAAATACACATCCGCTAATCTTAGCACAATCCAATCGTTACCACACAAACTATTGTCTGCAGAAGATGTAAGGAATTTCCCCAATTCATTAGCATCTTCAGGGCTATAAAGAACTGCTGCTCTTTCAGTATCGTTTACATCAACATTAGCTTTAAAATCAGCTGTTACATAATTAATACCACTAGTACTACCCAATTTTGTAAATTCATAAGAAAAATCTTGAGATTCTGCTGTATTGTCGTTCAAGAACTGAATAGCAAAAATGATCTCTGAGTTTAACTCATCATAGAAAACATCAGAAAATTCATCAACTAAAGCATAATCACCACTATTCATTACTGATTCTAGAAGTGTTTTAGCTCCAGAATAATCTCCTGTAGTTAATTTTACCTTAGCTAATAATGCTTGAGCAGCTCCTTTCGTAGCTCTACCCTCTTGGATATTACCTCTAGTAGGTAAATTTTCTACTGCATACATTAAATCTGACTCAATTTGAGCATAGATCTCATTGTAAGACCCTCTAGTAGATCCACTTTCATCTCCCGGATTGATAATACCTGTCACCAATGGTACTTCACCGAAGCCTCTTGTTAGATTAAAGTACATTAAACCTCTATTAAAACGAGCTTCTGCTTCGAATAGCTTTTTTGTGGCATCATCACCAACAACATCTAAAGATGCAATAACTTTATTCGAACGATATACCACATTGTACATAAATACCCAATAATCAGATAATGTACCATTTGTTGGCGATACATTCATATGTTCGAATTGTGCCCATTCTCCTTCACTGTTCTTTGTTTTTGTATTATCAGAACGCATTTCTGTTAATGCAAATTCTCTTTGAACAGTATTTTGTAAACCGTCGTAGATAGCGAAAACTGCTGCTTCTACTTCTTCAGTATTGGAATAAAATCCGTTATCACCAATAGCTGAGATTGGTTTTAGATCCAATTGACTTTCACAAGCAGTAAACCCAATAAGTGCTAAAACTGCAGTGATTTTATATATCGATTTTTTGATTAGCATGTTATATTAGAAGTTTAAGTTGATACCTGCTGAAAATGTTCTATGAATTGGAGCTGCACCTCTTTGGTAGCCATAAGTTAGTGGTGAATCTAATCCTTGGTTAATACCTTCAGGATTGTAACCTCTATAATCGCTACCCATGATATAAATTAAGTTTTGTGCTGCTACATATACTCTCATGGAAGAAATACCCACTTTATTTAAAGGTCCTTTCGGCAACGTATATCCAACATTTAAGTTTCTTAATGTGATGTATGAAGCATCCATAACGATATCGTCAGTAAAGATTCTTTGAACCACTTTATCTGCATCCTGGAAGAAGTTTGGATCTGTTTCATCAGTAATATAATCCTGATTAGAACTAAACTGATTGTTTACATATTGAGGATCCATATTTCTAACTTTAGCACCATGTGAACCTTGGAACATGAAGCTTAAATCAAAACTCTTGTAGTTTACTGAGTTCGTTACCGACCAAATTAATTTAGGATAAGGTGATCCTAAGATTGTTCTATCATCTGGATCGATAATACCATCACCATTCAAATCCTTCACATAAATATCTTGCGATTGTCCATTGATTGGATAGAAAGGATTTTTGATATTTTCTAATGGAATCTCTTTTTCAACCACATAACCATAGAAAGATGATACAGGGTGACCTTCTTTTGCAATCCATTCTGCTGGTCGTTTAGGATCTACAGTTGAAATAATACCATCTGCACCTGCCATGCTTACGATTTTATTTTCGTTTAATGACATATTTGCTGTAGTTGACCATTTTAGATCTTTAGTAACTATGTTCGTTGTTCTTACCTCAAATTCAACACCTCTATTTTCTACTTCACCTAAGTTTACAATTGCTTCTTCAAATCCAGAAGCTGAAGCAATAGGTCGACGTAATAATAGATCATCTGAATTCTTTTTGTAAAGATCTACACTTACGCTTAAACGATCTTTAAATAATCCAATATCAATACCAGGGTTGATTTCAATCGAGCGTTCCCATCTTAATTCAGGATTAGATAATGAAGTCTGGTTAAAACCTGAATAAATATTGCCATCTAATACAGAACCTACTGGAGAAACCAAACCAATTGCAGGGTAACGACCAATAATTCTGTCATCACCATCAGTACCAGAAACACCATAACTCATTCTCACTTTTAGGTTACTGATCAATTCACTATCCTTTAAGAAGTTTTCTTGTGAAATTCTCCAACCCACAGAAGCTGCTGGGAAAACACCATACTTGTAGTTATCACCAAATTTTGAACTACCATCTGAACGAACACTTAATGAAACTAAATACTTATCGTTGTAAGCATAATTGGCACGACCAAAGAATGAAACTAATGACTTTTGATTAGCATATGTTTCCGCTGCAGTTACGTTTGTTTGTGGGATAGTTTTCACATAATCAAAGTTATATCCTGCAGCTTCGATTGTGCTACTATTATAATCCCAGAACTCGAAGGCAAATCCACCAACTGCGCTAAAAGAATGATGACCAAATGATTTATTCCAATCTAAAGTTTGTTCTGTTACAAGGTGAAATTCATTTTGACGACGATCGTAAGCTTCCGTACCTGCCTCAGCATTTCTTGTGGCTTTTAAGCCTACAAATCTTGCATCTCTTTGGTTTCTGTAATCTCCACCGAAAGATGATTTAAAGTTTAAGCCATCTGCGATTTTATATTTCAAAAAGATATTTGAGAAGATCTTCGTCTTGTATTTACGTCTTTCTCTTTCTAAAATTTTTGATATTGGAGATACATTTGATGTTGTACTAATGTCAGTTCCACCACTTTCTACGGGCATACCGTTTGTTAAATCGTAGTCATCAAACATTCTTTCCATAGCGTAATCTCCTACTTGTGTATCTGCCCAACGACCACTTTCTCTTAATCTATTTACATAGTTGATAGAGTTTTCGTCAATATACTGAGGCAACCAAGGTGATTGTCTAATTGCATCGTGTAATCCGATAGGGAATTCTCTTTGGTTACTGTAAGAAGGGTTCACGTTCAAACCGAACGTTAATCTTTTGTTTACTTTCGTTTGTACGTTCAAACGGAAGTTGATTCTGTCATAGCTATCTGTAAGTAAAACACCCTCGTCTTTTAAATAGTTACCAGAGATAGAATACTTTGTTCTTTCTGTTCCCCCTCTTGCGGATAACGAGTGCGATTGAATCGTACCACCATCCATCACTACATCGTCCCATGCTGTTTCAGTACCTAATTGTTGAATGTACTTCATACGGTCAGTAAGTTCTCCGTTATTATTATCTTGAACGAAAGAAGTCCATTCACCTACTGTTTTCAATACATCATTTTTTGGTACTGATTTCACACCAAAGTAACCATTATAGCTAAATTTGGCCTTACCTTCTTTACCTTGCTTATTGGTAATCATGATCACACCGTTTGCACCTCTTGATCCATAGATGGCTGCTGAAGATGCATCTTTTAAAATCTCAATCGATTCTACATCGTTCATATCCAAAGTGGCCAAGTAATCCTGATCTACAACAATCCCGTCTACTACAATTAGTGGACTTGGAAATGAAGTGATTGAACCAACACCCCTCACTCTAATTGTTGGTGCCTCACCTGCTGTAGGGTTAGTTTGCTGAATGTTTACACCAGAAACTTGTCCAGAAAGAGCGTCATCAATTCTGGCAGTAGGAATCTGATCTAAGTTTTCATTCTTAACTTTAGAAACTGCTCCTGTTAAATGTGACTTTTTAACTGACCCATAACCAACGACAACAATTTCATCCAGTTGACTTGCTTCTTCCATCAACTGTACATCTAATGTAGTTTGATTACCCACTGCAACTTCTTGTGTTTTGCAACCGATAAAAGAAAACATTAAAATGTCTGTTGATTTTACTAGAAGTGAATAATTTCCATCAAAATCTGTAATTGTACCTTTGTTTCCTTTACCTCCTTTGAGAATAATAGAAACGCCAGGAAGTGAATTGTTGTCCTGATCGACTACCTTGCCTTTTAAGACACGCTCGCTATCTTGTGCGAATGTTTGTCCTGAAAAAAGTACTAGCAAGAGAGTAAATGATAAAAGTAATAATCTTGTGTTCATTTTATTTAGTGAAGAGATTGATAGTACATCAATTAGTAGCGTACCATAATATATATACGCTATAACAATGCGCTATATACTTTTTTGTTGTTAAAAATTGAGAAAATTGGACAGGCGAAATAGGATCACATATAGTGATGTATGTGTTGTTTTATTATATTTATCCTATGGTATTCGAAATGCGGATGATTTTGCCGATGACCCTGCGTTTGAATTGCCTGTTTGGATTAACGTTTCGTTAATCCTTTTTTTTTGTATGATACATTATATCATAGGCATAGTTTATTTTAAAGTTGATAATAATTATATGTCAGTGTTTAATATCCCTTTCAGGTGATTAAACATAGCTTGTTCGGCCAAATCTGGCTCCCTATTAGTTATATGTTCTAGAATTTTATAATGTTCGTCTAATGCCTTGTGAGGTTTATCTCCAATACATACTTCGTTTTCTTTAAAAAACGTAATAATGTCTGGCGCCACAATTAACATTAAAGATTTTAAAACAGAGTTTTTGCTTGCTTCTGCGATTTTTAAGTGGAACATCAAATCGTGTTCTACTGTTTCTTGACCTAACTTTACAGCTTCTTCGTACTCAGATAACGCTTTAGAAATAGAAACGATGTCTTTTTCATCTCTACGCAACGCTGCAAATCTAGCTGTACTTTTTTCGAGAACAACACGAGTTTCAACCAAAGAATTCATATCGTTGCCTTCTAGTTCTAAAACATCTGTGATTAAACCTTCAAGTGCATCAATTCCAAAACCAGCGACTACAGTGCCACTTTGTGGATGAGTTTTTAAAATCCCATAAAACTCAAGCTTACGGATAGCATCACGTACATAGGTTCTACCAATACCAAATAATTCGCTTAATTTTCTTTCGGAAGGTAGTTTATCTCCCGGGTTTAATTGACCGCTAGATATCAATGCTTTCAACTGTTTGATAATTTTATCAACAGGTTTTTCTACTTCTATTTTTCTAAATGTATCAAATACTGACTGTTCCATAATAAATCATTTCATTTTTTGACTGGTCTACCAGTTCTTAGTTTTTCATTTCATAGATTAAATATAATCATCCTTAATCACAAAATGAATGTTTTATTAGAGAAGTTAGTAGTATTCTTAATTTTATCTTTTCGCTCATAATACGCAATGAATAGTGTTTTTTTTCATTTCAAGCCATCATATTTGCACCCCGACTGGGTTACCATAATCTGGTAGACCAATTTTACTAGCTTTAATTTTATTATCCAAATATTCCTCAAAATTTATGTGTCGAAAACACACATATTCTAAAATATCTTTAAATATTACAATTTAGAAACTAAAAAAAGTGATATAAATATCTTTTGATATTCATAT
This sequence comes from Flammeovirga yaeyamensis, assembly GCF_018736045.1. Lineage (NCBI taxonomy): Bacteria > Pseudomonadati > Bacteroidota > Cytophagia > Cytophagales > Flammeovirgaceae > Flammeovirga > Flammeovirga yaeyamensis. The sequence continues at coordinate 2,088,610 of NZ_CP076133.1, forward strand.
CACTTTTTAAAATAACATTGTAAAGCTTACTGCTTATTTTCCTTCAAAAGCAGTATCTATTTTTGCGACAACATCATTAAGGTGCATGCTCTCAATAGATGATGATCTATATCTGTTACTCATAGACTTAGCCATTTTACGAATACTTACCAATTGTGCTCTTGATACCGCTTTTATATCAGATGATGTTTCTTTTTCATCTTTTAATTTAGATATCAAAATATAGATGTGTACTCTTTGAAGCTCTCTTCTGTAAGTATCAATTGATTTACCCGATCTCAATTCTTTCCAAATACTCTTCGTTAAATCATTATTTAATTCAACAATAGAGTAAGCATCGTTAGAAAGTGCAAACTGGTTGACCATTCTTAACTGTCTTGAGTTTTTAAGTAGGTTTTTTAATGTTCGCTCTTGCGACTTTCTAATTTGTTCGACTGTACCTTTGTATTCAATTCTACTTAGAATATCTTGATTGATTAACCATTCTGGAGTAGTAAACAATTGCTTGTCTAGAAAGGCTACTGCACGCTTTTGTTTTTCCTTTGTCACGTTAGTGTACACTGACTTTCCTTCTTCAGTCGTCTTATAATCTATGATTACACCACCGACATTATTTGATACATGACCCATATAACGGTTAAACTGTCCAACAGCAGAATAATAGATTTCAGCCAGATCGTTAAAGAATTCACCTTCCACCTTAGTCCACTCTATAAGGTTTGGTAAAATACGTTGTAAGTTTTTGATACCTAACTCACTTGCTAACATAGCGTCTTCACCTAAATCTTCTGTTTGAGCAGAAGGATCAATAACTGAAGGCCATTGTTGTGCCCCATATCTATTCCATGGATTCTTGTTTTTCTCCTTAATCCACTCATTTAAAGTTGGCTTCTCCGATAGGGCAGATTCTGCTGATGTCAATTTGTAACCATATTCAATCGCCCAATGATCATAAGGTCCAATAATTGGATAAAGTCCTGCCCCTTTATCTTCTGGCTGTGCAACGTAGTTCATACGAGCATAATCCATAATTGAAGGTGCTACACCGTGTTTCTGAACAAAACCTGGAGATCTTAACTGCTCTACTGTGTAATTACAGCTTGATCCCATGTTGTGCATTAAACCAATGGTATGCCCTACTTCGTGAGTGGCTACAAATTCGATAAGTTTACCCATTAATTCGGTTTTGAAGTGAGCTGTTCTTGCTTCTGGGTTCACAGCAGCTGTTTGAATCAAACACCAATTTCTTAATAAGTTCATCACATTGTGGTACCAAAGAATATCTGATTCTAAAATCTCACCTGTTCTTGGATCATGAACATGTGGTCCTTGTGCGTTTTGAATTGGAGTAGTAATGTATCTGATTACTGAATAACGAACATCTTCTGGTGACCAATCTGGATCTTCTTCTTTTGTTGGAGCATCTTTAGCTATAATTGCATTTTTAAAACCTGCTTTTTCAAAAGAGGCTTGCCATGCTTCTACACCTCTTTTTAAATAAGGTCTCCACTTCATTGGAGTAGCCGGATCAATATAATATACAATTGGTTTTACTGGCTCAACCAATTCACCTCTATTATATGCATCCCAATCTTTTGGCTCTAATTTCCATCTAGTGATGAACCTTTGAGTCGCTGCTCTATGTTGATCTAAACTGTAATTCGTTTGTTGAACAGAAAAATAACCAACACGTGGATCGTAATATCTTGGTTGCCATTTTTTTTCTGGCAAAAGAATAAACGATTGATTCATTTCTACTGAAAGTGTCTTCGTTATCTGATTGTCAGGTAATTTATCACCTTTATAAGTTAGGATATGACGTACCTCTACATTCTTAGGGAATGATTTCATAGAAGAAATCATACTTCTGCTTCCATCTAAACCTTTTATGGCAAATTCTTTTCTTTCACGATCCCACATCGCACCAATCATAGCTACATCAGTAGTAAAGAATTTTGTCACATCAAAAACAACAGAAGATGAATCTAATGACAATGCCTCTATATCAAAAGTGAAGACTACGGGTTCGAAGTTATTATTCTTAACTGACTTATAGATAGGTTCTTCTTCTGAAGCAACACTATTATAAGAAACCGAGCGCATCAAAACTTTTTTATCTTTTTGTTCAAAACGGATAACTTGTTGAGGTCTTGATTTCATACCTGCACCACCAAAGTTCAGCCCTTGCACATGACCTGCGATACGAGATACAATCAAGATTTCGTTATCAAAAAGGTCTTTGTTGATTTCGAAGTAATATTTATCGTCTACTTTGTGAGTAGTAAATAACCCTTCTTGAGATGTTGCTTTATCAGTGATAACTTCACTGTATTCCTTATAAGGTCCTTTTTCCTTTTTAGGAGCCGACTCCTCTGTTTTTGCTTTATTTTTTTTCTTGTTTTTTTTCTTTTGCCCGTAAGTAAAGGTACATGCTAAGAGCACACACACTAGGGTTAATAATTTAAAATTATGTTTCATATAGTATTAATAATTGAAATTGTTATTCTAATTGTTTGTTCGATGAATAATACTTTTTTTTCGAGGTCGGGTTTTAACCTACATTTTATAAATTTTAGAAAACTATTAATGAATACAAAATTTGATACTTGATTTTAATAGAATACAACATTTACACTTATTTGTACAACAAAATTAAAAATTGAACATATCATTCAAACAACTCACCTATTACACTGATAATAAGTGATATTCATTTTTTCATCTTAATAGACGTCAAAAAAAGAATTGTTTCAACTCCAACTTAAATAACTTTAACGAATAAATTGGAGATGTATAGTCTATATTCTAAAGAAAATATTACATTTGTGTGTGATTTACTATACTTACAGTGCGACTACTTACAAATGAACCAATTGATTAACATAAATAAATTAATTAGAAACCTGATCATAATATTTTCTTTTGCTATATCGAACGAATTATTTGCTCAAGATTATATTTGGTTTCATTATTTTAATCGGTACAAATTATCTTATAAGTTTTCAATAGATTCTGACATAGGTTGGAGAGAATACTTTGATGCTGAGAGATATCGAGGTCAAATTAGATCTGGTCTGAGATACGATATTAATGCTAACATGTATGCCCGAGGAGGGATTATGTATGTGAATGGTTCTGTAGCGTCAGAAGAAATCCGTTTTTATCAAGATTATGTCTATAGTTTTAAGATAAAAGATATTACCATTCAGCAACGTATACGATTTGAACAACAAACATTTACAGATCCTACCAAAAATTTCAACTTTAGAATAAGGTATAACCCTGCCCTAAAATTCCATTCCCCTATTGGCCACTGGACTTTGGCGGCTGAACCTTTTGTCTCTGTAAAAAAAGATGGTAGTTACATCGGAGCTAATCGTTTACTTGTTGGTATTAAAAACAAGATTTATGGTAATGTACATCTCACCTTGCAATATATAAATGAGCGGGCCTATAGTAAAGCTGAAACAGGATACATTGCAGAAAATCAAATGATTCGTGTAAGAATTGATCATGTAATACATCCTTTGAGGACAGGACCTCTATTTGGACGTAAAAAAAATAGATAAAACTAGATATTATTGTACTCTTTTGAGGTGTAATTTTTTCCCTAAAATAAATGTAAACACCATCAACCTTATAAGAAGTGTTCCGTTATTATGAGTGTAAATTAATTATACCTCATAAACTATAAGATTATGGAAGATTTCGCTATGGATTTTGAAGATCAAATCTTTGACAACAACGACGGTCTATTTGATGACATGGAAGATCTAGACTTCGAAGATTTGAAAGACGAGCTAGACGCTATTGAAAAGTATGATTTAGATATTGATGAAGAAATTTAAAAAGTAAAAGCCTTGTATGACAAAAAATACAAGGCTTTTTATATAGAAAAAAGTGAGTGATTATTGCACTTCTGTCTTTAAAGGAATAAACACCGAATAACTATCTCCCTCCAAATAACTTTTCTTAGCTGCTACGGTCAATACTTTTGGCGTCCCATTTTCTATATATACAAAAGGTCTTTCTAAACGCTTCACATCTACTTTTTCCTTCCCTTTATAATCAAACGACAAGTCCATTACTTTGTAATTTTTGGCTTTATCCCATTGGAATCCATCTACTGAAGTAATTAACCCCATATATCCAAAAGCATGGTATATTCCATAAAAACGTTCCCTTTTATCATCGTACCAAATCACAGGGTCTTCTGCGTTTAAATCACCTACTGCTAATTTAGGTTGAACCTCCCATGGTCCTAGAGGAGTTGGAGAGGTAGCAATAGCTTGTTGTCTAAATATTTTATCTCCCATATCTGGCTTATCCCCTTTAAATAACATCAGATAATAGCCATCGGGGTGTTTGGCTACTGCAGAATTTGACGTAGCATTCACGATTGGTCCGGCAGGCTCAACTATAGGTTGATCTAACCTTTCCCAAGGTCCAAACACACTTTCTGAAACAGCCACTCCTATTCTTTGATTTCTCCTTAAAATTTCTCTTAATTCTTTATGTTCTTTAGGATGATACCCCACCTCAAATAATTCTTCTGAAGTTATTTTTCTATCTCCCGTATTGGTTGACATATAATAGAGATAATATTTTCCATCGAAATATCTAATTCTTGGATTGTGAGCAGTGTAAGCATCCCAATGATCGGCTCCCCTACCTGCTAAAACTTCTTCTACATGTTTATAGGGACCTACGGGATCGTCTGCAATAGCATGAGATATTATACCATGGGTTAACCAACAAAAGAAGCTATTTTCCTTTGGCATTTGAGCATAAAATAAATGGTATTTACCATCTTCTCCTTTTACTATCGATGATCCCCAATTATGAAAGTTGTCATTCTTTAAAATATTCTCCTCACCAACTGGTTGGATCATTTTGGTCAAATCTAAATCGTCTGTATCAATATCACTTGATGCCGACGCATTCGATTGAGTACTAGATGGTTTAGAACACCCAAAAATTAAACCTAAAAAAAATAAGCTTGCGATTAGTCGTTTTGTATATTTCATTTCTTATTTCATCAAAAGTTGTTTATCAAATTTAATCGTTAATTGAATAACCATAAGAGAAGAATTTATCCAAAAAAAGGGTAAAATAATTTGTTAATAGCTAGAGATTGAAGAATCAAAAAAAAATATCATTATTTTTTGAGTATAAAAACGATTTGTCCAAGATAAGTTTATTCTGTGATGATTGAATTTATATTTGTTATTTAGTTATTACAAACATTAAAAACCTTTATTGAAAAGGTTTAATAAACTGACAAACTTAAATTTTTAATGAAATGAACGAATTTAAAAAATTACGAAAACTCTTTCTTTATTCTACCCTTTTATCCTTGATGATTGGATGTAAAATAAAACAAGCACAAACTACTACAGAAGCTCCAAACAAACCAAATGTATTGTTTATTTTAGTAGACGATTATGGGTATAAAGACACTGGCGTTTCTGGAAGTAATTATTACGAAACCCCCAACATAGATTTTATTGCCAACACAGGAATGCAATTCTCCGATGGATACGCAACTTGTCAAGTATGCAGCCCTTCTCGAGGAAGTATTATGAGTGGTCAGTTCCCGGCTCGACATGGAATTACGGATTGGATTGGAGCCCCTACAGGAAAAGATTGGAAGAAAAAATCAGGTAGAGAAAATATTTTACTCCCCCCTGAATATGAGCATCAATTAGATACTGCAATTACAACGCTACCTAAAGCGATGAAAGAAGCTGGATATAAAACTTTCTTTGCTGGGAAATGGCACTTGGGCGATGAAGGCTTTTCGCCGGAAAATCATGGATTTGATATTAATAAAGGAGGTTATCATGCAGGTGGTCCTAGAGGTGGTTACTTTTCTCCTTTTAAAAACCCCAAGTTAGAAAACCGTCAATATGGAGAAAATTTATCGATGAGGTTAGCACAAGAAACTGCAGACTTTATGAAAGCACATAAAGACACTACTTTCTTTGCTTATTTATCTTTTTATGCTGTACATGGCCCTATTCAAACTACTCAAGAAAAATGGTCAAAATATAGAGAAAAGGCGGTTCAACTTGGCGTGAAAGATAAAGGATATGAAATGGGACATTTCTTACCGATGCGTTTAAACCAAGACAACCCTGTTTATGCTGGTCTAGTGGAACAAATGGACGATGCTGTTGGAGTAGTATTGAAGTCATTGAAAGATAATGGATTGGATAAGAATACAATCGTCATCTTTACAAGTGATAATGGTGGTGTAGTCGCTGGAGATGCTTTTTCTACTAATAATTATCCGCTAAGAGGTGGCAAAGGATATCAGTATGAAGGCGGTATTCGTGAACCTTATTTTATTAAAGTTCCTTGGGTAGAAAATAATGGAAAAGTATCTGAAATTCCAGTAACAGGAACTGATTTCTACCCTACTATTTTAGATTTAGTGGGTGCAGATTTAAAACCCGAAACTCATGCTGATGGAGTAAGTTTAAAACCTATCCTTATGGGTGAAGAATGGACTTTAGGAGACCGTCCTTTGGTGTGGCATTATCCTCATTACGGTAACCAAGGTGGTGAACCTTCTTCGGTGATACGTTTAGGGGATTGGAAATATATCCATTATTATGAATCTGAAAAAGTAGAGCTTTTTAATTTAAGGGCAGATATTTCTGAATCGGAAAATGTTGCAGATCAACATCCAGAGATAGTGAATAACCTTCACAAAAAGCTTTTTGATTACCTACAAGAAGTGGGTGCTAGATTCCCTACTGTAGATCCTGATTTTAAAGCAAGCCGTGCTGAAAAACAATTAAAGAAAATGAAAGAGGTGAAAATGAAAAACCTCGAAAAAGAACGTATGAAGATGCTTTCTGAAGACTTTAAACCCAATGCCGATTGGTGGGGCAGTAAAGTAACTTTAGACTAATTTAGATTATTAAAGGGGGTGGTATTAATGATTAAAAGCAAACACAGAATAGTATATTTCATCAGATTACAGTTTATGTGCTCATAATTGACGAATATCGCCCCGTTTGTGACTAGAATATTATTTAAGATTGCATACCAGAAATTGAAATGAATTTTTTAGTATGAAGAAAATAATATCAGTCATAAGCCTAGTTGCTGTTTTGTATTCTTGTAAAACAGCTCAAAACGAAACTCAAGATACAACAGCAAACAAGCCTCCGAATATCATTGTTGTTCTAGTCGATGATTTAGGTTATGGAGATGTCTCATTCAACGGTAGTAAAGACATCCCTACTCCTCACATTGATAGAATTGCGAATGAAGGTGCTAAATTCACTAACGGATATGTAACATATTCTGTATGTGGACCATCAAGAGCCGCATTAGTTACAGGTAGATATCAAGATCGTTATGGTTCATCTAGAAATCCACTTTGGGCGCCTAATGATATCACACAAGGTTTAAGCATTGAAGAAGAGACCATTGCAGATTTCTTGGGTCATGAAGGCTATAAAAGTATGGCTTTAGGTAAATGGCACTTGGGTGGACATAAAGAATTGAGACCTTTAAAAAGAGGTTTTGATGAGTTTTATGGTTTCCTTACAGGTGGTCATAGATACTTTCCCGAAGATTGGACATTATCAGATATTTCTCAGGTAAAATCACAACAAGATGCGTACCGTACGAAGTTATTACATAATAATACGCGAGTGGATGAAAAAGAGTACTTAACAGATGCATTATCAAGAGAAGCAGTAACGTTTATCGAAAATAATAGCGACGAGCCTTTCTTCATGTATTTAGCCTACAATGCACCTCATGCACCTTATCAAGCAACTCAAAAATATTTAGATCGTTTCCCTGATATGGAAGATGGAAAGCGTAAAACCTATTGCGCGATGGTATCTGCAGTTGATGACGGTGTAGGTAGAGTATTAAAAGCATTAAAAGATCAAAAAATTGATGATAATACATTGGTGGTTTTCTTATCTGACAATGGTGGAAAGAAAGGAAAAATGACTGATCAAGGTCCTTTAAGAGGTCATAAGGGTTCTATTTACGAAGGTGGCTTTAGAGTGCCATTTGCCATGCGTTGGCCAAAACAAATTGAAGCAGGAACAGTATATAATGAACCAATAATTGCTATGGATATCGCTGCAATAGCTGCTGAATTTGCTAATGCTACTCCAAAAAATAAATTGGATGGAGTAAACCTGATTCCTTATTTAAATGGAGAAAAAACTGGTACGCCTCATGAATCTATCGCATGGAGAAAATTCGATCAAAAAAGACATGCCGTTCGTAAAGGTGATCTTAAAATGATTGTAGAATTTGATGCTAAGAAACAAAAAGAAAAGGTAAGTTTCTACAATGTTAAAAAAGACATTTCTGAGAAAGAAAAATTGCAACTTTCTAAGGAACAAAGAAACGAGCTGAAAGCAGAATATAGAACGTGGTTAGACCAAATGATCGATCCTACCTATATGGGATTATTGATGGATAAAGCATATTCTGAGAAACATTCTGACCGATTTGAAACGGAAATATATTAACTCTTTAAAAAGGTGTAAACCGTGGTTAGAGAAATAAAACTGTGATTAAACTCTCCATAATTTTTGATAAATAAAGTATCATTTTTTGATCAAAATGAATCATATAGGTAAAATTATACCACTTTTTGATCAATTTACACCTATATAAAGAACAAAAAACAACTACATTTGAAACAAGTGAAATGAGTAATTTTTTAATAGAACAAATGAAACATAATATTTTAATAGGCTTATTAATTTCATTCTTCGCTATAGGGTGTAAAGTAGCCAACGAACAATCAACGGGTGCAACAGAAACTTCATCAAAACCTAATATTATTTTTGTATATTTTGATGATTTAGGATATGGTGATTTAAGTGCTAATGGTGCGAAAGATTTCCAAACTCCTAATCTTGATGGTCTTGCGAATGGTGGTGTAAACTTCACAAATGGTTACGCTTCATCAGCTACTTGTACGCCATCAAGATATGCAGCATTTACTGGACATTATCCATGGAAAAAAGAATTGAAAATTTTACCTGGTACAGCTCCATTAATTATTGATACTGCACAAGTAACTATGCCAAAGATGTTACAAGAAGCAGGGTACAATACAGCTATCATTGGTAAATGGCACATGGGCTTAGGTGATGCAAACAAAGACTGGAACAAACACATCTCTCCAGGTCCTAACGAAGTTGGTTTTGATTATTCATATATTCTTGCAGCCACTCAAGACAGAGTACCAACTGTGTATATTGAAGATGGTAATGTTGTTAATTTAGATCCTAACGACCCTATCGAAATTGATTATAAAAATAACTTTGAAGGTCAACCAACAGGTAAAGACAATCCTGAGTTAACAACAATGAAATGGCATCATGGTCATAATGCTACAATTATCAATGGTGTTCCTCGTATCGGTTATATGAAAGGTGGTAAATCAGCTATTTGGAGTGATGTTGACATGGCAGACCATTTCCTTGATGGTGTAAAAAGTTATATCACGGAGAAATCAAAAGAAGATAAGCCATTCTTCTTAGCTTATACAATGCAACAACCTCACGTACCAAGAACTCCTCACCCACGTTTTGTAGGTAAATCTGGTAAAGGACCTCGTGGTGATGTTATTATGGAAGCAGATTGGTGTATTGGTGAATTGATGAAAACAATCAGAGAAGCGGGTATTGAAGAAAACACTTTGATTATCGTTTCTTCAGATAACGGTCCTGTATTAAACGATGGCTATTATGATGATGCTGTAGAACTAAATGGCGACCATAAGCCGGCAGGTCCTTACCGTGGTGGTAAATATTCTTTATTCGAAGCGGGTACTCACGTTCCATTCTTTACGTATTGGAAAGGTACTATCGAGCCAGGCGTTTCTGATGCATTGGTTTGTCAAATTGACTTATTCTCGTCTTTAGCTACTCTTGTAGGTAGTGATATGAGAGGTCCAGACTCAGAAGATGTAATGGATGCATTCTTAGGAAAATCAACTAAAGGTAGAGAGTCTTTGATCTTGGAAGCGACTACTAGAACATCCTATAGAAAAGGCGACTTCATTTTAATCCCTCCATACAAAGGTGCTAAAGTGAACAAGCAAGTAAATATTGAGTTAGGTAACCTTAAGCATGTAGCTCTTTTCAACGTAAAAGAAGATCCTTCTCAAACAAAAAACTTAGCCAAAGAAAAGCCAGAGTTAGTAAAAGAAATGATGGAAGAATTTTTAGCTAAGAAAGGTAACTATGGTAAGAAAATTCAACAATTAGAGTTGAAATAATATTATCTGAAGCAATATAAATTAAGCTCTGGCAATCTGTCAGAGCTTTTTTTATAAATGATTAAAATAGGTCCATATAGCTTAGAAAATAAAATAACCATGTATTTCTAGGCCTAGAATAGAGTGATAATGTTGTCTAAATTTTTATTTTGTAGACAGCATTGTCACTTTTTGATAGATTAAAGCCAATATAGATGTATTAATGATACCGATATTTGAATAAGTGAAATGAATAATTTTTTTTAAGAAACAAATGAGACGAAATATTTTAATCGGCTTATTGATATCGTTCTTTGCGATAGGATGTAAAGTAGCCAACGAAAAAACAACAGCTTCAAAAGCTGCTAAAAAACCAAACATCATTTTTGTCTATTTTGATGATCTTGGGTATGGTGATGTAAGTGTAAATGGTGCTAAAGATTTTCAAACTCCTAATCTAGATAGTTTAGCTAATGGAGGGATAAACTTTACAAATGGATATGCTTCCTCAGCTACTTGTACTCCATCTAGATATGCATCATTTACGGGACATTATCCATGGAAAAAAGAATTAAAAGTATTAGCTGGTACTGCACCGCTTATTATTGATACAACTCAAGTAACATTACCAAAAATGTTACAAGAAGCAGGTTACCATACTGCAATCATTGGTAAATGGCACTTGGGCTTAGGATCTGGTTACAAAGATTGGAATAAACACATTACTCCTGGTCCTAAAGAAGTAGGTTTTGATTATTCTTATATTCTTGCAGCAACTCAAGATAGAGTACCAACTGTTTATATAGAAGACGGTAATGTAGTGAATTTAGATCCCAACGATCCTATAGAAATTGATTACATAAATAACTTTGAAGGGCAACCAACAGGAAAAGATAATCCTGAGTTAACCACAATGAAATGGCACCATGGTCATAATGCAACAATTATCAATGGTGTTCCTCGTATGGGCTATATGAAAGGTGGTAATTCTGCTATCTGGAGTGATGTGGATATGGCAGATCATTTCCTTGATGGTGTAAAAGGTTATATCACTGAAAAATCAAAAGAAGAGAAGCCATTCTTCTTAGCTTATACAATGCAACAACCTCACGTTCCAAGAACACCTCACCCTCGTTTTGTTGGCAAATCTGGCAAAGGTCCTCGTGGTGATGTAATTATGGAAGCGGATTGGTGTATCGGCGAATTAATGAAAACAATTAGAGAAGCGGGTATTGAAGACAATACATTAATTATCGTTTCTTCGGATAACGGTCCTGTTTTAAATGATGGTTATTATGATGACTCGGAAGAATTAAATGGTGATCACAAGCCATCTGGCCCATTCCGTGGAGGTAAATACTCTCTATTCGATGCAGGTACACACGTTCCATTCTTTACCTATTGGAAAGGAACTATCGAACCATCAGTTTCTGATGCATTGGTTTGTCAGATTGACTTGTTGTCTTCTCTAGCCACTCTTGTAGGTAGTGATATGAGAGGTCCTGATTCTGAAGATGTGATGTCGGCTTTCTTAGGAAAATCAAAAGTGGGTAGAGAATCATTGATCTTAGAAGCTACTTCAAGAACTTGTTTCAGAAAAGGTGATTATATTTTGATTCCTCCCTATGAAGGTCCAAAGTACAATAAACATGTGAAAATTGAATCTGGTAACGTTGAAGAAATAAGCCTTTTCAATATCAAAGAAGATCCTTCACAATCGAAAAACATTGCTAAAGAAAAGCCAGAATTAGTAGTAGAAATGATGGAAGAATTTTTAGCTATGAAAGGCAATCATGGCAGGCAATTTCAACAATTAGAGTTGAAATAATATTTCTTCGCCATTCTATGGTAAGGAGGATGTCTCAAAATTCAATAAAACCTCGTATCATAAGCTCCGGATTTAAATCCGAGGCTTATGATACGAGGAAAAGTGGATAAATGAGACATCCTCCTTTTTTATTCTTTTGGTTATCAGACAATAAACTGTAAATAGTACACTTTTATGTTATTATTTACTAAATATATGCTAATGAAAACTTTATCTGTGCTCATAAATCAATCAAAATTACCCTTAATTAGCATTTATACTTAATAGAGAAATCAACCAGCTAGCAAGATCACTCTATTTTTTTGACAGGCAGAAAATGAAATGAAATGAGCCTGTGATTATTTATTACTAATAATAATTTACTATGAAAAAATTATACTCGTGGAGTTTAATTATTACTCTACTCTTCACTCCATATCTCTATGGAGAAAGCCTAACAACATCTACAGAAAATAACATCTACTATTTCAGTGCTGATGGTGATGATAGCAACGACGGAAGTATTGAGTCTCCTTGGAAAACTTTAGAAAAAGCATCAGAAATTGCTCAATTACAATCAAAAGGTGGACTTTTAGCTCCCGGAGATCAAATGCTATTTAGACGAGGTGATACTTTTGAGGGGAAACTAATTGTATTTGCTCAAGGTACTGAAGCTGCTCCTATTACAATAGGTAGTTATGGCACGGGTGAGTTACCTATCATTTCTGGTTCAGGAAATATTCCTAACGGTGATAATTTAGAAGCAGTAAAACTGACGAACACTCCTTACTTAATTATGGAAAACCTTTGGATCAAGAACGATAGAAAAAACAAAGGGAATATCACTTGGGGCTCTAACACGTCAATTGGTATCAAAGTATATGCTAACAAGTGGGGTGGCGTAATGAAAGGTCTGATTTTTAGAGGACTGAAAATTACAGATGTTTTCGGTATTGATATGATCGACTACCAGGGAAACTTCACTTTAGATTATTATACAGCTCACGGTATTTTCTTTGATTCTGAAGCGAATGATAAAACGGTTAGCCCTATCAAAGAAATTGGTATCGAAGATGTTTTAATTGAAGATTGTTACTTCTATAACTTGGGTTCTAGAGGTGTGCATGTACGTCACCTATCAAACATCAGAAACAACCCTATCGACTCTGAAGATAGAAACAAGAACTTTGTGATTCGAAACAATGTATTCGAAAAACTAGGTGGTGATGCCATTGTTTTTGCATCAGCTTATAATGCTTTGGTAGAAAAAAATGATTTTATAGATCTAGGATGGGGTGACCATAAATCGTCAACCGACCGTTATTTTGGTAGAGGTGAAGGATGTTGGATTTGGGATACTAGAAATATTATTGTTCAATTTAACAGACAATATAGAGCACGTGGTTTTGGAGATACTTATGGTGCTGGTGGACATATTGACTTCTTCTGTAAAAATGCTATCTATCAGTACAATTATAGCGAAGACACGGAAGGTGGTTTTGTTGAAATCTTAGGAGATTGTGTGAACAGTACTTTCCGTTATAATGTCTCTAAAAATGATGGTTTTAGAGATCATCATGGATTTTCGATTTGGGTATCTGGCTATGTAGGTTCTGGTGAAACACCTGTACGTTCAGATAGTAATTTTGTCTACAACAACACAGTGTTATTGAACAAGAGCGGCTATACTCCTGACATCTCAATTTTTGCAAAGAATACCTACATCTACAACAATATATTTAAGGTCATAAATGGTGCTAGTATTGGTGCAGATGAGGTAATGATTGATATTGAAAATGGTAGTGAATTATTAGTAAGCAACAACCTATTCTACGGTAATGTTTCTAATGCCTTCATGAATCTTGATAACAATAAAATTACAAGTCAAGATCCTCAATTCATGGATGAAACAGCCACAGATATTGATGGTTTCCAATTGAAAGAAAATAGCCCTGCCCTTAATAACGGTAAAGCATTTCCTGAACCTTCTTTCCCTATGGCCGGTCAAGGTATTTTTGAAAACATCTCTCTTCATACAGCCACTGATATTTATGGCAATCCAGTAGACGTCAAGAATTTGATTCCTAACATTGGTGCGGATAATAAGCATAATATCGGTTTACCTAGTGATGCTGTTCGTGTAACAGGTGTTAGCTTATCTCCTATCACATCTTCTCTTGAAGCTGGAGAAACTTGGCAAGCAACAGCTACAATATCCCCTGCAAATGCATCTGTCCAATCTGTATCATGGTCAAGTAGCGATGAAGCTGTTGCTGATGGCAATGCGACAATTACAGTGACCACTTTAGATGGTCGTCATACTACATCGGTGAATGTTTCTGTCGGTGAGGTACTTTATTCTTTAGTATTAAATGGTGATTTCGAAAATGATTAACCGATTGGAATACTTGGAACAATCCTCAAATTGTATCCGATAGTTATGAAGGTGATAATGCTGTACAAATGGTCGATAAAGCCTCAGTGAATCAATGGATTACTGTTGAACCTAATACGAATTATATCTTATCCGCTTACGTAAAAATTAGCGATACTTCGAAAAGAGTCGTTTTAGGAGTAAATGATAGTGACAATAAAAAAATTGAATCTAAAGATATTTACACAGGAACATACACGCGTCATGAAATCGCATTTGAGACTGGAAGCAATACTTCGGTAAAGGTATTTGTTTGGTTACCACCTAGTGATGGAGCCACGGTAAAAGCAGATCAAATCGAGTTATTTAAAATCCCTGCTGGTGATATTGCTGTCACTGGAGTTTCTATCTCATCACAAACATCTCCTCTATTCGTTGATGATAAATTGACATTAATAGCGGATGTTTCTCCTTCAATTGCTACAAATAAAAATGTAGGTTGGAAAAGTGACAATAGTGCTGTAGCCACAGTTTACAATGGTGTTGTGACCGCAGAAGGTATCGGAACAGCGACTATTACTGCGACTACTGAAGATGGTGGATTTATAGCGACTACACAAGTAACTGTGTCACCTTCAAGTATCTCCACTTTCCTTAATGGCGATTTTGAAAATGGATTAAACCACTGGAATACATGGCAAAATGTGGTCGCATCTACAAGTGGTGCATACGATGGAACTGCCGCTAAATTAACAGGTCCTGCATCAGTAAATCAAACAGTCACTGTTGAAGCAAATACCACTTACACTTTTGCTGGATATGTTAAAGTTGAAGACCCACAAAACGCGAGTGTGGTATTGGGTGTAGATGATATGAATAAGCAGAATATGGCCAATAATTATATAGATAATACGAGGTATACTTATCATGAAGTAACATTTACAACAGGAAATAACCAAACTGAAGTAAAAGTGTACTTATGGAGACCTCAAGGAGCGGTTCAATCTGCTTACTTAGATAACGCTATCCTTTATGAAACACCTACTTCAGGAGGAAGAACAACTACTTTATCACTCTACCCTAATCAAGATGAAGTGCAGATTTACCCTAACCCATCTAATGGAATCATTACTATTAATGCTTCCAATTGGGAAGGTCAAAAGTCGGTGGAAATCATCAATATATTAGGACAAGTCGTTCTACAAGCAGATGTTAAAGATGAATCGACATTGTCTTTAACTCACTTGAAAAAAGGAACTTATCTTGTTCGTGTAACGAATGAGTTGGGTAATATAAAAGTGAAGAAGATCATATTGAAATAATATAAAAAATAAGCCCTGGCGATATGTCAGGGCTTATTTTTTATTAATGGATTATCAAATACTCTTTTTATTTGAAGCTTACTTCAAAAGGAACTCCACCTTTCAAATTCACTATTTGATGTTTTCCCTCATATATTATCTTCACCTCCTTATCATTTGATGATTTTCGACTACTTAAACCAACTTCCTTTTCTCCCACATTGGTGTTCGATATATGCCATTTTTCAAATTTACAAAGTAGTATAACACTAAGCACGTGTTAACAAATATTACACTATATATAATCTATTAAGTGAAATTATATATATATCTTTAAATTTGTAATACAAACTATTAGTCTCAAAAACCCTATTATTCAGTACTTTTATCAAAATAAGATATTACTTTTTAAAGAAATTGAATAAATATATTTTCAATATTCTGTTTTAGAAGTAATGAGTAAAGCTTCTTTTTGATACTAAAAGTTAATTTTTTTATTTATTAATACCATGAAACTAAAAACAGCTAACCTATTTTTTTTAACTTTTTCTTTAATTGTAACATTTAATACAACTACTCAAGCCCAATTGGGACGTAGACTCGTAAAAAAATTAAATAGTGCAATTGAAGGTACTAAAACAACTTCTTCTGATCAGAAAAGAGATAATTATTCAAAACGGATAACAGAGCCTTATCAAATTACATTTTCTAACAAGCCAGACGATGATCTAAATAAAGATAATAATACATATATTGAAGAATATATTTTTGGGGATAATTTATTCGTTTTATCTCATCATGGGGAAAACCCTGATGAATATAATACTATTGATCTAGAATACAGTAAATATGGTCTTGATGTAAGAGATGGAAGATATAGGATTCATAAATGGCCTTATTATAGATTATCACTTAATGGTACAGAAATTAAATGGTATAATGATATTTCTATTAGGTATGCTGTATTTAGAGGAATTCAATTCACTAAAAGACCAATTAAAGGAGCAGATATTAAATCATTTTTAGAAGCAAGTAGAGAATTATATATACAAGCTTACGAGGATGGTAACTTGGTACCAGGAAAATTAGATTTAAAAGTAGAAATAGTTTTAACTCATATACCTAAAAAAGATCAAGAGATCGTCTTTGCTGAAGGAACAATACCAGTAATAATCACAAAAGAAGCTATAGATGATGCGATTAAGGGACCATTTTTATCGTTCCCAAAATCAAAAATGGATGATGAAAAGCTGATTAAAGAAATCATAACTTTAGGTCAAGAATTTATTGATTCTAATTATTGGGACTACGAAGTTGTAGATGCTTCAATAGAACTAAATGCTTGGGATGTATATAAGCATCCTGAAACAGGTCAGATTTTAACAAGGTGGTTACCAACAACGCTCAAATTGAAGGACACTAAGGGAAAATTTTATCGATTAAGTTATGATGTATATCAATCACACTTAGGAGGAGGAAAATTCGATGTTACTACTCAAGATCAAGATAGATTAGGTAAGGGCAAAGAGAAAAAAATTAAAAGGATAATTTGTGAGAACTAGTGTTGAACAAAAGCTACGCTAGCTTAGGTCCTCAAATTCTTAGGTTGACTCATTTATCTATGTTCCTCGTATCATAAACCGAACTAATTCTAGGGCTTATGATACGAGGTTTTATTAAATTATGAGATACCCTTTTATTTTTTATTAATAGATGATCAAATACTCTTTTATTTGAAGCTTACTTCAAAAGGTTCTCCTCCTTTCAAATTCACTATTTGATGTTTTCCCGCATACATTACCTTCACCTCTTTATCATTTGATGATTTAACGATTGCTTTCACTAACCTCCCTTTCTCCCACTCTACATCAATTTCAAAACCACCTCTGGCTTTTAACCCTTTTATATAACCATTTTCCCAAGTAGATGGTAAGGCTGGAAGTAACTCTATGTTACCTTCATGAGATTGTAATAGCATTTCGGCAATACCTGCTGCTGCTCCCATGTTTCCATCCAATTGAAACGGAGGGTGTGCACAAAATAGATTGGCATAGGTTCCCCCACCCTTGCTTTTTATTCCTTCAAATTTTACTGGGTAAAGCAAACGTTGAAATAATTTATAGGCTCTGTCTCCATCTTTTAATCGTGACCAGAAGTTGATTTTCCATGCCAACGACCAGCCTGTTCCGTTATCTCCTCTAGCATTTAAACTTACTTTTGCCGCTTCAGCTAAATCGGGTGTTTTATTTAGTGTGATTTGATTTCCTGGATGAAGGGCATATAAGTGAGACACATGCCTGTGTGTACTTTTTGGATCATCTACATCTTCCATCCACTCTTGCAATTGTCCCCAGGATCCAATGGTTGGTGGGGCAATCTTATCCTTTAATTGTTGCAATTCCTCTCTAAAATCTTGATCTATCTTTAAGATCTCACTTGCTGTAATACAATTCGAAAATAAATCCCACGCTATTTGATGATCCATCGATGCTCCTTTCGAAATCCCTCCATGTTCAGGAGAGTAAGAAGGATAGGAAACTAAGTAGCCATTTTCGTTTTCAGTTAAATAATCCACCCAAAATAAAGCTGCTTCTTTCATTATAGGATAGGCTTGAGTTTTCAGATACTCCTTATCTTGTGTAAAAGCATAATGCTCCCATAAATGTTGAGAAATCCACCCTCCGCCAGCAGGAAAAAAGCCCCAAGGAAAGCCCCAGCCCGATGAAGTAAATCCGAATGGATTGTTCATCGTACTTACCGTCCACCCTCTCGCATTAAAAAACTCTTTGGCCGATTTCTTTCCAGGCTCGACTAAACTTTCGATATAATCATTTAATGGTTCTTCGCATTCACTCAAATTGGTCACCTCAGCCGGCCAATATAACATTTGCTGATTGATGTTCATATGATAATCTGCAGCCCACGCAGGGTTCGTACTATCATTCCATTTTCCTTGCAAATGCAAAGGCATACTTCCAGGTCTTGAACCTGATATCATTAAATATCTACTGTATTGAAAATACAATTGTTCCAGCCAAAGGTCTTTTACTCCAGATGCATATTGTAACAGTCTTTGTTTGGTTGACATTCCGATATACTCGTCATCACCCAAATGCAAATCGACTCTATCAAAAAGGTTTTTATAATCCTCTCTATGTTCCTCCTTAATGGTCTCATACGATTTCCCTTTTACCCATTGTAAACTCTTTGTATTTTCCTTAATAAAATCGTTTCCTTTATATGTTGGGTAATCGTTTAGATAATCGGTAGATGCCGCATGATACATCACAAAATAAGTAGCTTTAGTGATTTCAACCTTCCCATTATCAAAACTGATTTTACCATCAGTATCAAATTTCAAACAGGTCTCAAATAGCATCTTATTATCACTTACTTCACCTTGGAAAGAGTAGGTATTTTTCTTCCAAGTTTCCTTCACTTTAGTGTGAGGTGATACTAATTGAATAGTGTAATTTTCCGGTAGCTTACTTTCAAATTTATACACCATCAATTTTGATGGATAATGACCAAAATACGTTCTTTGGTAAGTATTCTCCCCTACTTTATAAGTGATCGTACCTTCAGCATTTTTTATATCTAAGACTCTTTGATAATCTTCTACTTTATCAGAGTGTTTGGTTGTTATAAAGAGTTCACCCATCGTCTGTTGAGCTCCATAATCACCAAAATCACTCAAATACTCTTTATTATGATTAGTCACTCCCGTTAACTCTTTCTGAGCTAATTGATGTGCCTCATTTAACTTACCTTCGTCAATTAGTCTCCTCACTTCAGAAAGATGTTTCCATGCTCCTTCACGAATACCAAATTGATAGTTTTCGTTACTTCCAGGACCACCTGCCCAGAGGGTTCCCTCTGAAAATTGAATACGTTCTTGATGTATCCCGCCAAAAAACACGCTTCCGATAAAGGCATTTCCCAAGGGTAAGGCTTCCGATTCCCAATCTTCTGCGGGTTCAAAATATAGGAGTTGTAATGTATTGTTTTCTTGTGCCCAGCAGACAGGACTTGATAACAAGAAAAATAAGGTGAAGTAATGTAAGTAATATCTCATTTCGGTTTAGTTTATTTATTATTTAGTCTCAAAAAATATTGGTTCGTTCCGACATCTAAGTTCTAAAATTATCTTTAGAAATCAATGTTTTTTTACTATATAAAAATGGACAATAATATGATTATTACTGCCCATTTTTTGTAAATCTGAATAAAACTGAAACCAGTATTTTAGTAGAAAAATAGATGATTCAACCTCAATTATTTACTCTTACGCTTTGCCGCCTCAGGTTGTTCAAGTTGATATTCTGCATCATACAGTTCGACTTGATTTTTACGCCATCTACTTCCCTCTAAATACAATACTTGAGGTCTTGTAATATCCCATTGACCAAGTTGTTTCAGCATTTCAATCACTAAATCTTGATGTTCAGAAGAGACATCATGTTGTTCGGAAATATCATTATCTAGGTTGAATAACATTGGTAGACGATCTGGAAGACGAATCAGTTTCCAATTTCCTTTTCTGATGCCTGCACTGATCGTAAAACGCCACATCATTGTTTCATGAGGATCGCCTTCTTTTTCCTTCAAAAGATAAGGCATAATATCTACACCGTCTAGTTTATCGTTCTTCTTAATTTCTCCCCCTGCCAATTTCACAAAAGTAGGTGTTAAATCTAAAGATGTAACGGGCTGATCGAAGGTTCCCTTTTTCAGATGTTTCGGATAAGAAATGACGAAAGGAACTCTAATACCTCCCTCTAGTAATATTCCTTTTTGTCCATTTAAAGGAGCATTGATTGATGCATTATGATCACAAGGTCCACCATTATCACTTAAAAATACGACTACAGTGTTATCGTCAATCTTATGGTCTTTCAATGTTTTCATAATACGCCCAACGTTCACATCTAAACGATGAATCATGGCAGCATATGTTCTACGTTTTCTTTCTTTAATATGAGAATATAAAGCTAGATCTTCCTTAGTCGCTTGCAAAGGTGCATGTGGTGCATTGAATGAAGCGAATAAGAAAAATGGTTCGTCTTTATGTCTTTTGATAAAATCAACACATTCATCCCCTTTATCATCTGTAATATAAGTTATCGGCTGAGGTTCCTTATAGTTACACTCAATTTTATTAGGGTAATGAGAACCATCTGCTTTATTGGGGAAGTAATTATGTCCACCACCTAAATATCCCCAAAATTCATGGAAACCTCTTTTTAAAGGATGGAACTGATCGGCTTCACCAAGATGCCACTTCCCAACTAAACCATTTACATAACCTAATTCTGCCAATCGATCTGCTAAGGTCGTTTCCTCAACAGGAACTCCAATATAGTTATGATCAAATTGAGGTAAATCGACAATAGGGTTATTGTCAAAACCAAAACTCACTTGATTTCTTCCGGTCATTAAACCTGCTCTCGATGGACCACATACTGGAGCAGACACATACCCTTGAGTAAATTGAACACCTTGTTTTGCTAAGGCATCAATCTCAGGAGTTTTAATTTGTTTGCTACCATTAAAGCCAACATCTCCATAACCTAAATCGTCTGCTAATATGATTATAAAATTAGGTTTCTTTTCTTTCTGTGCATAAGATAATGTAGACACACAAAGCATAAAACTAATAATCCACTTTTTCATTTCTTCCACTTTTTTAATTAATACCTGAGTTCAATTTGTTGTCGAACTCTGGTGAAGGCAAATTGAAAAAATCATACATAATTCATATGTACAAATTCGTCAATTAGGGAAACAAATTCGACAAACCATGTTTACTGATACGTTTATTCCAACGTTTCTATCTTCCATTGAGCATAGTTATCTGTTGCGGTACCAAGTACTATTGGTGAATCGTTGGATAATGAAGATGCTCTCAGGTATTTTTTAGTTTCTTTGTTTTTTATCAAGAAGTATCCCTCTCCTACATATATAAATTCCCACTGCGTCCAAGACCCTGTATTCTCCAAAGGTTTTGTATAAACTTGTGCATTGTTCTCATTTACTAATGATCTTATCAGCTTCTGTGTTCCTTCGTTTTTGATATAATAATAGGGTGCCATATTCTCCACCAATTTCCAATGCGTCCAATCACCAGTTCTTGAATTGTCGGTTTGCTGTACTTCTACATCATCACCTTCACCTCTTACTCTGAAATAGAAATTACTTTCTTTGTTTCTTAATCGGATAATATCAGAAGTATTGGGCGATTGATAAAGAGGATCTCTTTCCCAAACTCTCACATAATCCACCTCAGCAATTGATAAATCACCGATAGGTTGAGAGACAAAATCGCCATCCCCAAAACTTGCTCCAACAGATAACCAAAGCCACTCTTTTACCTGAGGTACCCAAATTCCCTCATAAGTGACTTTATGCTCCCCATCGTAGTAAATTTCCAATTTATTTTCATCCCAAAGTAAACCATAAATGTGATAACCATCATGAATATTTGGTGTGTCGTATTTCTTAGTATTCGCTTTATGATCAGCGGCATAACCATCAATATGAATCACCGATTTAGTATAATCTGAAGTCCATGCTGATTCGAAAATATCAATTTCAGCACCATCATTCCCTGTTCCATCAACATTTCCTTGCTGCTGTCCTTGCAACCAAAAAGCAGTATGATTCCCCTTTGAGGTATCTGCTATTTTAATTCTTGCTTCCATGTAACCATATTTGGGTTCGTATTTCCCTCTTGAGTCTACACTTCCACAATACATTTTGTCGGTCGTCACCTTCGAGCTTTTCAGAACAAGCTGACCATTTCCATTTAGCCAAGCATGATCTTCTACCCAGAACCAAGATTTAATTCCTAATTCCGGTCGTGCTGCCCTTGATTTAGTACTCACCGTTTTAGTCCATTTTGAGGTATCCAAAGATGTACCATCAAATTCGTCTGACCACACCTCAATCCATTCATTTCCTAAGTCAATCGTTTTCTGATTACTAACAACAATGAAAGGTTGGTGCTTAATTACGTTTTCCTCTTTTTGAACTTGACTGTTGTCTTTTGCACAGCCGAAAATAAGGAATAAGATAGTTAGAAAGTAAAATTCATTTTTCATACAATTGTTGTTTTGGTAGTTGGTTATAATAAATTAAACCGAGAGGCCATGGCCCCTCGGAATAAACACTCTAAATCGAATTTTTAGAACTTACAATCACTTCAGCCGAAACAAGTCCAGCTGAGTTTGCTTTTAAAGTAATGGTTCCTTCTGTTTTAGAAGATTGTAAAATAGTCACACATTTTCCGTTGAATGCTTTTCTTTGATGATCTACAAATGATTCTAGAGAAGTCGGATCTCCGTTCCCAACTGCACGAATTGTACCCTCTCCATCAATATCAAATGTGATCAAGTTATTCGCTCTAGGACACAGCACTCCATTTTTATCTAAAACTGAAACTGTAGCATAGACGATTTCTTCTCCATTTGCTTTCACCTCAGATCTATCAACTTCAATCTTTAATTGATGTGGCTGACCTGCAGTATATTTTACTTCTTCTGCAATAGCTTCTCCTTTTTCATTAAGTGCAACCACTTTCACTTCTCCTGCGTGGTAAGTGATGTCGTCCCATCGTAAACGATACGTGTCGTATAATTTTGATGGATTTTTTGACTTCACCCCCATGCTTTTACCATTTATGAAAAGTTCTGCTTTATAGTAATTCGTATAGCAATGTACACTTACCGTTTGCCCTTCTTTCCAATTCCAATGTGGTAATAGATGCAATACTTTTTCATCCGACCAATGACTCTTATAAAGATAGAAACGATCCTTAGGTATCCCTGCCAAATCTATAATTCCAAAGTAAGACGATTTCGTTGGCCACTCTTCGTTATAGGGTGTCGGTTCTCCGAGATAATCGTAACCTGTCCAAACGAATTCGCCCATCATAAACTCACTGTTCTCTTGTGCCTTAAATTCTCTATCAGGAGTTTGTGCCCAATTTGGAAAATCCATATCAAAAGAATTGGCCTGTAAACTTGGACGAATCTTATGTTTCCCTTCTTTAGCAGGGAAAAAGTATTCACCTCTAGAACTAACTGTAGAAGCCGTTTCACTTCCATACATTTTCCATTCTGGATGTTTCTCATGGGTCACCTTATATTTATTAGGCTTATAATTCCAACCAGGAATATCCACTGCATCTGCCAAACCATTATCGATGGCTGCTTTATAGTTATTAAAACCTGCTGTTGATGGTCTTGTAGGATCTTCTCTATGAACAATATCCGTTAAGAATTGAGCATTCTTGTACCCATCCTCTTTATTTTGTTCACGGATCTCGTTTCCAATTGACCACATGATTAAAGATGGGTGGTTTCTATCTCGATGGATTAAAGCCACCAAGTCTTTTTCAGCCCACTCATGCCAGAGTTTGTTATAGCCATTTTCTGTCTTTGCCTCCTCCCATTCATCAAATGCTTCGGCGACAAATAAAAAACCTAGTTCATCGGCCAATTGTACTAAGCTTGGATCAGATGGATTGTGAGTTGAACGTATCGCATTCGCTCCCATTTCTTTCATTTTCATCAAACGATGTCTCCATGCAGAAGTGTTGTGAGCTGCTCCTAATGGACCAAGATCATGGTGCAAGCATACGCCTTTAAATTTCACATGCTGTCCATTTAAAAAGAAGCCTTCATTATTCGTAAACTTGATGGTTCTAAATCCAAATTGACTTTTGTAGGTATCAACAATCTCATCTCCTACCGCTATTTGAGTCACTACTTGATATAAATTAGGCGTTTCTATCGACCAAAGTTTTGGTGATACTACCTCAAGATTCATTTCGATTTCTTGATCAGACACACCCATTTTCAAAGTTTTTGTGTTAGAACTTACTCTTTCATTCTTATAGAATATGGATTGAATAATCTCAATGTTTTTAGGTTGATCTGAATCGTTCTGAACATTAGTTTTAATGTTCACCTTTCCTTTTGATGATGTAATTTCTGGAGTAGTGATAAATGTTCCCCAGTTTTTTACATATACAGGATTCGTCTTTACTATTCTTACATCTCTGTAAATACCTGCACCCGGATACCATCTTGATGATAATGGTTTATTTTCCAAATGCACATCTAATAAGTTTTCTTTATTGTATTTAATATAGGGTGTAATATCAAATTCGAATGAGGAGTAACCATAGGGCCAACTACCTACAAACTCTTTGTTTATATAGACTTTTGCATGACTCATTGCTCCATCAAACTGAACAAATATTTTCTTCCCTTTATCTTGGTTAGAAAACTGAAGTGTCTTTCTATAGAAGCCTTTTCCGATATGAGGTAATGCTCCAGTTCTACCTGTTCTTAATTTTGGTACTCTCTCTCCATCTTCCAAAACCAATACCTCTTGCATATCAATTGATTTATCAAAAGGCATGGAAATCGCCCAATCGTGTGGAACCGTTACGGTGGTCCATTCATTCTCTAAAGTATCTTGAAATTGAAATTCCCACTGATCCGTTAAGCGAGTTACCTCTCTGTCTGTTTTATCAATCTTATCAATTTTTTGACAACCGAACGTACATCCAAAAAATACTAAAATGAGATAAAATAAGTCGTTCGTTTTCATATTTAGTGCTTTATATTAGTACAGTGGTGTACGGGCATTGAGATCAATGCCCATACTGTCCACCTACTCTATTCAATTCTTATTTCTCTATAACAGATACATTATCCAATAGGAAAAATCCTCCCGCTGTATCTTTACCTTTGTAAATATTGAAAGTCAATGATGTATGTCCCGCAGGAACGGTGTACTCAAATGTTGTTTCCGACCAAGAAGTACTTTCTGCAATAGTTTCTTGATGTTTTATTGCATTATCATTTGATGGTTTAATCGTAAACTTCAAATCTTTACCAGGACCATCTTCCCATTTTGTAAACATTGAGAAAACATAAGTCTTACCTGCTTCAACATCAATAGTTTGAATAATCGACGCATCGTCTTTTTTCAATCTTGCACATTGATCTCCCTCATAGGGTGTCGTTAAGGCTGTAGTTACTATATCTGCTGATCCAGAATTGTAACCTGACCATGGAGTTGATGTTAAGTTTAAAGCACCTGCAGGAAGGTTTTCGAAATCACCATCTTTCACTAAATCATTTACTGGAGGAGGTGCAACATCACCTGTTTCAAATAACAACACATCATCAATATGTACTGTGTTTTCAAACTCTCCGCCTGGCTTAATAATCGTGATTCTTAAATCAGTTGTTGTTTCTTTTGTTTCGAAAGTTAAAGTGCTCTTCATCCAATCTGTTGCAGAAGCAAAATTACCATTTAATAATTCTACTTTTCCGCCTCCCGTTACATCAAATACTTTTACAACACCTGCTGCTGTTGGTGCTGCCAACCATTTTGTATGAAGATCTAACGTGTAAATTTTATTTCCACTTACACCATTCACCACTTGATTCAAGAAAGCACCATCTTGATTGTTATCCATGGCCAATACAGCATAGTTTTCACCTGTATGTGCACCTGCAATATCTTTCACAAAGCTTCCATCAAAACCATACCATGGAGTTCCATCACTTGGTAGTGGACCAGCTGTAACATTCTCAAAACCTCCATCTGTAATTAATCCAGAATCTGGAACAGGTTTTACATCTGGACCTGGATCTACTACTTCATCCGTTTTAAATACCGATACTTCATCAATATAAAGTACTGTCAAACCAGCATTGGTATTATCGTTTGTTCCTCCTTTATAGAAGACTACATAAGCAGTTGTGGTATTTGGACCTGTAGTGAAAGTTGATTTAACATCTGCCCAATCTGTACTTGTAGAGATTTGCTCTGCATAAAGTCTTTCCCATCCTGCCTCTGGCTTAGAATCAGGTGTTCTGTCTTGTACCTGAACTGTTATCGTTCCATCAGGTTGTTCAGCCCATTTTGTCGAATAACTAAATTCATATACCGTATTTGGTTCAACTTCAATAGCTTGTAGCATAGAACCACCGTCTCCATTTTTATCCGCTTGAATTTTACCTACAACTGTACCTTTTCTAGCAGCAGTTTCTTCAGTGAAGCCGTTGTCATATCCAGCCCAAGCACCATCTGCATTTCTTAATTCAAAACCACCATCTACGATTAAACCATAATCTCCTGCTTCTGGAATTTCTCCGTTTCCACCACCTGTTTTAAGGTTGGCATCGTGTTCCGAATACAAAACACCTAGCTCTGTCAATACATCAGAATTTTGCTCGTAGATAGCAGAAATATGTAAGGCAGCTTGGTTTTTAGCACGACCGCCATCAAACCATGCATATCTTTCAATATAGGGAGCTTGATCCATCATTGGTAGCAATTCAGCCATCAAGTCATACGCTTGTTCTTTCGTACGTTTATTTGTTTCGGGAGTAGCCGCTGTCCAATCCGCCAAGCCCATTTCTGTAATCCAAACCGGTAAACCCCATTTATTATGAGCGTTTTCAAAAGCTTCCATCCATTTATTCGGATCAATAGAATCCGTATAACGGTGCATACAGATAAAATCTACTCTTAATCCTTTTGCATTCGCTTGATTCATGAAATCGTCTAACCAACCTGAAGACATACTTGCAGGAGCAGGAGATCCTAATGGAACACCAACAGACTCTAATAAAGGCCAAAGTTCAATCGCTTCTTCTACTGACATATGTGACTGATCTTCTTTGTCTGGCTCATTAAATCCTAATAAGTAATTGATTTTGCCTTCTGCAGCCATTACTTTAAGTTTCTCTACTTTTCCGGCTACATCATTTCGTCCCCAAAGCATTGGAACAAATTCTACGTTATCGGGTAAATCTGTTGGATAATCGTTACCCCATGAGTAATGCCAATAAGGTAGAACTCCGGAGACACAATTACTCCAAATTGGTGATTTTAAAGTCTGTCCATATCCTTTTTTACCAAATGTTACTTCCGGCTCAATTTCTTTATCGCCAGCACTCGGTCTATTGTTAATCATATCATCCAAGTCACAGCTTATCAAAGCAGCCAACATTGGAATCAAAAATGCTATTTTATATAATTTCTTTTTCATACTAATATCTTTAAGAGTGAAGTTTCTGAGCTAGAAGCCTTTTACAGCTTCTAGTCAGATGAATTCGAATGATTACCACCCAGGGTTTTGAGTAAGGTTAGGGTTTCTATCAATTTCTGTTTGTGGTAATGGCCACCAATAATGCTTACTTTCATTAAAGGTTCTCTCGTGGAATATTACTTTATTTTCAAAGTCATCTTTGGCAGTTCTCCAACGTAATTCATCAAAGTATCTTAAACCTTCGAATGCCAATTCGACTCTTCTTTCGTGACGGATTTCTTGTCTTAATGCATCCTGATCTAAATTTGTATCAAAATCAGGCATACCCACTCTTCTTCTCACTTGGTTAAGTGCAGTATAAATATCACCCGATGGTCCACTTAATTCATTCTTCGCTTCTGCATACATCAATAAAACATCAGCATATCTTAGAATCATGAAATTACGATCGCCATCTTCGTACTGTCCTACTTCAGTACGGATATATTTTTGAATACCGTAACGAGTAGCTTTTACTGAGTTATCCCACTTGTCTTGGTCTACCCAAGGTTCTCCACCTCTTAAGATAGAGTGATCTAGTCTAGGATCTCTGTTTGCAAATTCAGCCCAATAATCGAAAATACTTTTACCTTCTGCTTCTAATTCAGCAGCCGATTTTGGCACCCCTTTTTCATCTGTCCAATGTGTGAAAGGAGTAGCATCAGGATCGTCTTCTGCTCTAAGTCCATTCTTAGTATAGAAATCGTGTACTAGGTTAGGCAACACCCCAAAATGAGATTGAGGTTGCTTTTTGTAAGTACCACTAAACTTCTCTCCCGACTTTAGGTTAGATACGAATTGAACAGAAAAAATCGATTCTGCACTATTCTGACCGTCTGCTGAGAATAGTAATTGATAATCATCCAATAAACTGTATTTACCCGAGTTGATTACTTCTTCACAGTCTTTAATTGCATTCTCATATTGCTGATTGTAAAGATATACTCTTGCTCTCAGTGCTAATGCCGCATATTTATTGATACGTCCAACAGTTTCTCCTTTGTCTGGAAGTAATTCGATCGCCTCCGTTAAATCTTGGATAATCTGATCAACCACTTCTTCTTTAGATGCTTTCTCAATACGTGCTTCTGCCGGAGATACCACTTTCAAGATTAAAGGGACATTGTTAAACAACATTGATAAGTTGTTATAGAATAAACCTCTTAGAAAAAGTGCTTCACCAATAGCGGTATTTTTGGCTTTTTGATCAATACCCATTCCTGGTGCATTGTCTAAGATTTCGTTGGCTCTACGAATACCTTTGTAGTTATCGTTAAACACCCACTGAATACGATCTGTTGCCGGGTTATGCTGTCCCACACTAATGTCCCAGTATTTCATCCAAGTCCATTCGTTGTACCCATTATCACTAATACAGTCCAGGTCACGAATACCTCTTCCGTAAAGTTCTTCAGGAGTTAAACTTTCATAGGCAGCTGTTACAGCCAAGTCCAAGTGTTCTTCTGTTTTCCAGAAAGAATCTTGATTTAATGTATTATTATCTTTTAAGTCTAGGAAGTCGCTACAAGACATGCTTGCTACACTTAATAGAGCGATGATTGCTTTTTTCATGATGATACGTTTAGAAGATGATGTTTGTACCAAAAGTTAAAGTAGTTGTTTGAGGATATGCTTCGTTTCTAGATTGTCTAGCATATCTTTCAGGATCCCAATGGTCGATTTGTGACCATGTTAGAGGGTTCGTTGAGTTGGCGTAAATTCTAAGTTGTTGTATCTTCAATTTTCTACAAACATTCTCATTGAAATTATACCCTAACTCTACGTTTTTCAGTCTTAAGTAAGAAGCATCTTCTACCCAGAACGATGAGGTCTGCTCGTTATTTACATTACCCAATCTTGGGAATTCTGCATTTGGATTTTCAGGAGTCCAACGGTCCATCCAATCTGTTGTCCAGTTCATCAAATTGTTGCCACTACCACTGTGATGACCTGTTGCTGATGAGTAGATATCCACATTTTGAACACCTTGGAAGAATAATTTCAAATCAAATCCTTTATACGCCATTCCGATATTAATACCGTACATATATTCTGGATTAGGATTACCAATAATAGTTCTGTCTTGGTCATCAATAACACCATCACCGTTAATATCCTCATAAATCAAATCGCCTAATTGAGGAGTTTGACCATCGATATAAGGATATTTCTCTAAATCTTCTGCTGTTCTATAGATCCCTGTATTGTTGTATCCATAGAATGATCCGATAGGTTGGCCTTCCATGTTTACTTGACGGTTATTGATATATTGCGTTTCACCTTGCATATCAATAATCTCATTTTTGATATTCGTCACATTGAAACCAATGTTATATTCAAAACCTGAGTTGCCTACTTTATTGTAGTGATTTACTGCTAATTCCCAACCTGTGTTCTTTACACGACCTGCATTTTGGAAAGCTGGTGTACCTACACCTGTTGCCCCTGGAATCGGAAGTTTAAGCAAGATATCATCTGTATCTTTTACAAAGTAATCTGCTGTTACTGTCAACATATCATCCCAGAAACCGAAGTCTGCACCAACACCATAAGAGGTCGTTGTTTCCCATTTAATATCTGGGTTGGCTAAATCAGTTACTGCTAAACCACCGTTAGTAATTGTCGATCCATCGAACGGATAACCGTCTGTTGGTGTGTATGTTTGAGAATAAGGATAGTAACCAATTTTATCGTTACCTAACTGACCCCAGTTTGCTCTGAACTTACCAAACGATAGGAATTCAGCACCACTCAAGAAAGCTTCGTTAGAGAAAATCCAACCGGCAGATAATGCAGGGAACAACGCAAAACGATTGTCTTGAGGGAATTTCGAAGAACCATCTTGTCTGATGTTCGCCTCAATTAAATATCTATCGTCGTAGTTGTATTGGAATCTACCGAATAAAGAAAGTAATCTCGATTCGTTAAAAGTGCCTGCTACGATTGGGTTAGTGCCCGATCCAATCTCCGTTAAATCGTTACTTGGTAGGTCTGTTACACGTACTCTTGTCCATTTATGTGCATAAGAGTTCATTGTTGTACCTGCTAACAAATTGATGTTATGTTTTCCAAATTTCTTATTGTAATTAGCAGTATTTTCCCACTGAATAGTCTCGTAAGTATTTCCAATATCTTGTAAAGAGTTTTGCACTCTAATAATATCAGAATCATTACCATCATTATCTGTTAATTGGAAATTATATTTATGTGCCTTATTGAATCCTTGAGTAAACGAATAACTGAAGTTCGTTTTGAAAGTTAAACCTTTCACTGGATTAAATTCTAAATAAGGATTGATCGTCATCTTATTAGAATTGTTGTATTGTCTACTCGCCTCAGTAGCATAGAAAACAGGGTTCTTTGTATTAATTTCGTAAGGATTCCCTGATGCTGATCCCCAAGATCCGTCTTGATTAAATACAGGCACTAAAGGTGATGAATTAGCAATTAGTCGCATTACACCTTGGTCGTCTGTATCTGCCGACTCCTCCGATTTTTTGATAGCACCGAAGAAATTCGTTCCAAACTTGAATCCTTTACCTAAATCTGATTTCAAGTTGATTCTGTAGTTGATTCTCTCAGCAGATGTTCCATACATGATACCACGTTGGTCTAAATAACCCAAAGAAGCCAAGTATTGTGTTTTCCCTACTTTTTGTGATAACGACAATTGATGATTCATAAAGAACGCACCGTCTTTAAACGTTTCGTCAGCCCAATCGGTGTTTCCGTAACGGTATGGATCGCTACCATCTCTTGCGATTGCAATTTCTTCATCAGAGTAAATTGGTGTACGACCTGCGTTCATGTTCGCTTCGTTTTTCAAAGTCATGTAATCCCAGCTATCTAAGAAATCAGGAAGAACCGTTGCTTTTTGTAAACCAGCATAACCATTGTAGTTTACTTTAATTTTCTCTGTTGCTTCACCCGATTTTGTCGTTACCAAGATTACACCGTTTGCTGCTCTAGTACCGTAGATAGAAGCTGATGCGGCATCTTTCAATACAGAAATACTTTCGATATCAGAAGGTAAGATGTCTTGCATACTACCCGGTACACCGTCGATCAATACCAAAGGACTTGAATCGTTTAACGTACCGTTACCTCTAATTGTGATCTCAGCACCTGCACCTGGCTTACCACCTGACTGAGTTAATTGCACACCGGCAATTCTACCTTGTAATAAAGACTCGGTGTTGGTTACTGCTTGGTTTCCCACATCTTTATCTGGGGTAACCACACCTACAGCACCAGTTAAATTTTCTTTCTTTTGCGTACCATAACCTACTACCACAATTTCTGAAAGCAATTCTGTTGATTCTTTTAAAACAACATTCAGTACATCTTTAGTACCTACTTCAATCTCTTGTTGCTCGAATCCCATAAAACTGAAAATGACTACTTCATTTTCATCTACAGCAAGTTTAAACTTACCTTCAAAATTGGTAATTGTTCCTGTGTTCGTTCCTTTAATTTTGATGTTTACCCCTGGAAGTGCAAGTCCAGTTTCATCTTTAACTTCGCCCGAAAGAATTCGATCTTGAGCGTTTACATGAAATCCCGTTAAGAATAAGCTTAGCATAAGCAATAGTCGAAAAGGATGTCTCTTCTGTTGATAGAAACTTTTCATAAATTAAAAAATACATTAATAGTTTCATCAAAAACTCTATGAACAAATTGATAGTTGAGTTTCTGATTTTTTCATTTCATTAAATAGCGTCTTTGCAACGTTGATGTAAATATGAAAGGTCGTTTAAAAAATTAACCGTTTATTTTCGTCAATATGTGACTATTTTACACTTAATAGTTTATTTATTTAATAATCAATTACTTATAGTTCAAAGAAGAATAATTCATTCATCCCTACATGAAGGATTTACACAAAAAATGATGAATATAGCCACAATCAAAGATACATATTCAAGCATATTTGTATATGTATTTGCAACGATTATTTTGTTAATCATTTTTTAATGTTTGTCAATGAAACATTCTTCTAAAGCATTCCTCACATGCTTATTCATCTCCTCACTTTTCTCTTGTAAGAGTGAGCAGAAAAAGGCATATCAAACACCAGAGAAAGCTCCCAATGTACTCCTTATTATAGCCGACGATTTGGGGGCACATGACTTATCGACCACTCAGTCGAATTATTACGAAACACCCAATATAGATCAAATTGCAGCAAATGGTATTCAATTCGATCAAGGGTATGCATCCTGTCAGGTCTGTAGTCCTTCTAGGGCAAGTATTATGTCTGGAAAATCTCCTGCTCGACATGGTATTACCGATTGGATTGGAGCCGCTGAAGGAGAAAAATGGAGGAAACAGAAAAGACATAATAAGTTGTTACCTGCTTTTTATGAGCACAAATTAGATACAGGCTACATTACCATGCCTGAAGCTTTTAAAGAACATGGCTATACCACTTTCTTTGCAGGAAAATGGCATGTTGGTGGTGAAGGATCGCTTCCTAAAGATCATGGTTTTGATATTAATAAAGGTGGTTTCCATGCAGGAAGCCCAAGAGGTGGATACTTCTCTCCTTACAAAAACCCTAAATTAGAAGATGGTCCGGAAGGGGAAAACTTAAGTATGCGCTTGGCCAATGAAACTGTAAAATTTATGGCTAGTCACAAAGATAAACCTTTCTTTGCCTGTCTATCTTTTTATGCAGTGCATGGCCCAATTCAAACTACTGAAGAAAAATGGCGAAAATATAGAGATAAAGCAGTAGCCAATGGTATTGAAGAAGAAGGTTACGAAATGGGCAAATTTATGCCTATTCGTCAACATCAAGACAACCCGGTATATGCAGGTTTAGTAGAATCTATGGATGATGCTGTTGGTCGTGTAATGAGTTCTCTTAAAGAGTTAGGATTGAACGAAAACACTATTGTCGTTTTTACTGGGGATAATGGAGGTGTTTCTGCAGGAGATGCCTTTTCAACATCAAATTTACCCTTAAAAGGAGGTAAAGGGTATCAGTTTGAAGGAGGTTTAAGAACACCTTATATTATTAAAGTGCCTTGGTTAAAACATCAGAAGAGACATTCGGATGTTCCAGTAACTCATACTGATTTTTACCCTACTTTATTAGAATTATCAGGTTTACCGTTATATCCTGATCAACATCAAGATGGTATCAGCTTAGCTCCCCTTTTCCATGATGAAACAGTGAAAGATCGTTCCATAGTTTGGCACTATCCTCACTATGGAAACCAAGGAGGTGAACCAAGTTCAGTTATTCGTTCGGGGAAATGGAAACTGATTCATTATTATGAAGATAATCGTGAAGAACTTTACAATCTCGAACTAGATGAGCAAGAAGCAAATAATCTTTCTTCAGAATATCCTAATATCGTGAAAAATCTAAGTGATTCCTTATTTACTTATTTGAACGAATTGGGTGCAAAATATCCTGAAAAGGATGATACTTGGACGCTTGCAAAAGAAGAAGCTCATCTAAATAAAGTCAAAAAGAAAGAGATGCCGGCACTTGAAAAGAAGCGTTTAGAGATGCTTGGAGAAGATTTTAAACCCAATGATGATTGGTGGGGATCTCAAAGAATAATTGACTAAATATCAAGATCAGACAATAGTATTAACACTCATTACTATTGTCTGATTATATATTTATTGCAAAAATTGGTTTAATTGAGTTATTAAATAAAGTATGATTAAATGAACAACTACCTTTACTTTTTATTATCACTTATTTTTTTTACTCACCTTGGATATTCAGAAACTAAAAAAGATTACTTATTCGAATATCTTAATGTAACCAATGGATTATCAAATAATACCGTTACACGTGTAGTAAAGGACGATCTAGGTCAATTTTGGTTTGCGAGTAGCGAAGGTATTGTAAAATTAGACGCACAAGGTTTTGACTATTTTAAACCTTCGAAAAGGTATGATCAATTTTATAGTGAAGATGTAGAAACATTAGAGTTAGGCTCTAATAACCTTCTTTGGGTGGGCACTAAAAGCGGAGGTCTTTCGAGCTATGATATCGCTAAGGATCAATTTGTTAGCTACAATCATTTATTTAAAGATTTTACTAGAGACAATACATTTCTTAGAGTTACTGCAATTAAAGAAACCTCAAATGGTTACTTGTGTATTGGTACTTGGATGAGCGGTTTTTTTGTCTTAGATCTTGAAACAAAAGACATCGTTTTCCATCAACCCAACAACAAGGTTATTCAATCCATACAAGAAGATAATAATGGTAATGTATGGTACGGCTCATCAAAAAATTTGATGGAATATAATTTCGAATCAAATAAGGTGAACCGTCATAACATAAAAGCTACACAGTGGATAACCAAACTTATATACGACAAGAAAAGAGATGCATTATATTTTGGTAGTTCCAAAGGGGTCTATGAATTTTCTTTAAAGACAAAAAAGGTAAAGAAATTTATTGGGGAAAATGATGATCAACTTAAATTAATCAACTCCCTACGCCTGGATCAGCAAGGTAGACTTTGGGTGGGTACATGGAAAAGTGGTTTATTTAGAAGTAACCCAGAGAAATCAATATTTCAGAAAATTGAATTACGTCCACACCATGAGTTAAACAAAAACTACCAAGGGATTACTGATATTTTTATTGATAATAATAAAGTCATTTGGGTCACTACTACACATGGCGGTGTGGTCAAATTAATTGAGAATAGAGGATTCTACAAGACCGCCTCCACTTTTAGAGATCCAATTGGATTTCCTGACAATAACATTAACAGCATTTTTGTCGATGATTATGATGGCATTTGGGTAGGAACCAAAAATGGTGGTATAGCTTACAAGAAATCATCTGATCAAGAATACACACCTATTCCTTCATCAAAAAATATGGTCATTGCCTCTTTTACTCCTATAAAAGATAAGATGTATGTGGGGACATCAGAAGGCTTATTGATTTTACCAATTAGAGAACCGCTTGGAAAATCTGAGTTCTATGGTTCTTCTAAATTCAGAAAGTTTAAATCTATCTATTTTGATGAATCACATCAAAAAATTTGGTTTGGACTTCAGCAAAATGGACTTGCAGTGGCTGAATATAATCAGAAGTTAAACCTCAAAGAGGTGCAATATTTTAATCCAGTAAATAAATCGGATGCTTATTTTCCAGCAGATCGTATTGAACATATAGTCCCAGATGATAAATATAATCTTTGGTTAGGTACTTTTAATGGTTTGTATCTTTTTAATATGGCGAACAAAAAGTCCACTTTTATCGATTTAAAAGGGATGTTTGATTTTCCATCGAATATTATCTTGTCCTTATATAAACATCCACAAAAAGACATTTTGTTTGTTGGCAGTGCTAATGGTCTGCTTGTACTTGATATTGCCAATAATCAGATCAAATCATTAGGATTTTATGATCAAAATAATGGTTTAGAAAACGATGGCATCAATGCTATCACTGTAGATAATAACGGAATTGTTTGGCTGGGACTGTCTAAAGGGATTAGTTGTTTGAATTTAGAAGATGGCAGCATTCAAAATTATACTGAGGAAGACGGAGTCGATATATCGTCTGTAAATATTGGGGCAGTTTACAATAAAAAAGATTTGATTTATTTTGGTGGGCAGAAAGGCATGGTGATGTTTTCTCCAAATTTTATCGCCAACAAGAAAGAATTACCTGATGTTTACTTTTCACAACTCTTTATCAATAATCAATATGTAGGGGTTGATGATACTTTAAACAATCATATTGTTCTAGAGAAAGCTTTAGCATTTACCAAAAAAATTGATTTAAGCTATAAAGATAAAGTCATTCGTTTAAGCATTAATACGACCGACTATATCGATCATAAAAACCTCAATTATCTTTACAGAATCAAGAAAGTATCCGATCAATGGATTGATAATCAACATACTTCTAGTATTACCTTAACACAGTTACCTGTGGGTGAGAATGTTATTGAGATAAAAGCTTGTAAAAATGGTAATTGTGGAAAAGTCAATGAACTCATCATCGACATGTCCCCTGCCCCTTGGTTTTCGACAACGGCTTATGTGATTTATGCGATTCTATTTGGGTTGATTATTTTTGGCATTTTCTCCTTCTTCATCAGAAAAGAGAAATTGGAAAATGAGGTAAGACTCATCAATTTAGAAAAGGAGAAAGAACATGAAGTAACAGAGGCAAAAGTGAGGTTCTTTACGAATATCTCCCATGAAATTCGAACTCCTCTAACACTTATCCACTCTCCTTTAGAAGAGTTATTAGATGAAGAGGATCTTCCGAAGAAATACAGAACCAAACTTCAGATTATTAATAAAAATGCTGATAATTTATTGGTGCTTATCAACCAACTTCTTGATTTTAGAAAAATGGAGAGCAATAAATTGGTACTATCTTATCAGTTTATTTCTATCAGAAAGTTGATTGAACAGAAATGCTGGGAATTCCAATCGTTGGTTAAATTCTCTGGTTTACAGTTGAATTTCCAATCCAAAATAGCCGAAAATCAGTTATACAAATTAGATCAAGAGAAGATTGAAATTGTCTTGAACAACTTACTATCCAATGCTATTAAGTTTACGCCTAAGGGGAAACAAATCTCCATTGAACTCTCTGTAAAAGATGCTATTCTGATCAAGATTAAAGATCAAGGCGTCGGCATAAAACAAGAAGATCTGAAATCCATTTTTAATCGATATTATCAAGGGGAAGCTGCTTCTGATAAACAAGTAAAAGGCACTGGAATTGGTTTGGCACTTTCGAAAAGCATCATCAATTTGCATGGAGGTGACATTCGTGTAAAAAGTGAGTATGGAAACGGTAGCGAGTTTATTGTTGAACTTCCAATCTTGGATGCGAAAGTCGAAAATGAAACAGGTACCACTATTGTAACCAATGATGTTATTAGCGATAAAAAACATCAGTTATTATTGGTAGACGATAATAATGATATCCTGCTTTATTTAGACGATATATTTTCTAAGGAATATCAAATTCTAAAGGCCGAGAATGGTGTAGAAGCGTATAAATTATTGGAAGAAAATCCAGTAGATCTCATCATTTCTGATGTGATGATGCCAGAGATGGATGGTATGGAATTCACTAAAAAAGTGAAAGAACATCCTGATTATCAAAATATCCCAATTTTATTATTAACTGCTAATGCTACTACCGATAGCGAATTGGATGGGTTGAAATTGGGTGCCAATGATTATATCAGAAAGCCATTTAACAGTAAGGTGATTAAAGAAAAGGTGAAAAATATACTTGCATACAAAGAGCAATTGATCGCTTTCTATAACGAACAACTTCAACCTATCATCAAACAGGAAGAGTTAGTTGCTGAAAAACCTAAAAAACTTACCCTTGATGAGAAGTTCATTAAAAAAGCAGTCGACTATATCGAAGAACACATTGATAGTGATGAGCTAAATGTAGAATCGTTGGCTAGTCATATGTGCATGAGTCAATCGACATTATATAGAAAAATTAAAACGTTAACGGATAGTACTATTGTTGCTTTTATACGTTCTGTGCGACTTAAAAAAGGAGCACAATTACTTTTAGAAGAAGAATATTCCGTTAGAGAAATTGCCGAAAGAGTTGGCATTAATGATATCCGTTACTTTAAAAGAGAATTTGAAAAACAGTACGGTTCTTCTCCTACAAATTATAAAGAATCTGTTTACAATAATTCATAGTGAAATAATAAAATTACCTCACAATAGTGAGGTAATAAATATTCTTTTATTTGATTTTCAAACAAATTATCTCAGTTTGTAAGCCTTGGGACTTGGCTGTATTTTACTTTAAACTAAGTTACTTTTAATGCCTTAAAAAATAATATATATAAAAGGTGTTTTTTCATTTCTATTTCGATTTATTAGGAAGTTGAATAGCACCAAGATCAGCTGTACCAATAATTGATCTACCTAGAATATCTTTCTCCATTTCAAATCCTAAATACAATCCTTTTTTGTCCTCAGGAATTGCTTTAATTTGAATAGCCCTACCTTTTACCAAGTTTCTATTTTTGGGTACAAAATCATTTATTGTTTTACCTTCATTATTTTTAAATCTTGGATTTCCAATGATGGGTGCTTCGTCTTGAATGGGAGTTTCAATAGGCCAATTTTCAGCCTTCAAATACAAATTATTTTTGAATATAATATTTTCAACTAACACCTCACCTGCAACCTCAGGCTTATATTGATCTCCTAATACTTGCTTACCTGATTCTTCGAAACAGAAAATGTTATTGGCAATTAAAACCCCTTTAGCAGCTCGATTTACAGCAATTTTTGGTGTAATACCTTCTTTTACATAAATGGTATTATTATAGAAATAGCTGTTATATGGACCTTTATGTTTTTTGTCTTTTCCATTAAATCCACTCAACCAGAATATTTTACCTTCCTGAGAAGCAACTCCTTTTTGCTTCACTCTATACCCATCGTTTATACTTACATTATAACGATAAGCACAGTTATAGTTATTCCCTAAAATTTCACAGAAACCGCCCGCATTATTTTCGCTTATATTATACTGAACGATTACGTTTGAACAATTAAAATCTATATGACAACCTGCAGAATCTGCTGGACCTTTAGCATTTCTAAATTGATTGTGCTCAATTAATACTCGGTCGCAATTCCATGTCCAAAGTCCACTACCTCTACCCCACTTTCTTGAATCATTTTTATCTCCAGAGAAGTTAACAATATTATGATAAATATGTCCATCAAGAATACCACTCATCTGAATGCCAGGGCCACCTGTTTTTGTTACTTTATTATTGGCAATAACTAAATTCTTAATCGTATTCTTTTTGCCGTTGACTTTAATCCCAGTATGTGCTACATTTTGGATTGTACATTCTTTAACTATAAGATCCTCCATCCTACTTCCTTCAATTGTATTGAGCACCCTAATCCCCCATCCATATCCTTGTGTACCGTTTGGAGTAAAGGCTTCCTTTTTCCCTCTTTGATGTCCTTTCTCCATTAAAAAAACATCTGTAATCGTTAAATTCACTAACTTAATCCCACTATATTTACCTGATGTATTAGATTTAACTAATACTCCACATCGCATTGGACTTTTACCTTCAGGCATCTTTCCTCCATTGGCTTTTACTCTAATATTTGAGATGGTGATATAAGAACAATCACCCAAGAAAATTCCCTGTTCTTCTCCTTTTGCATCAATTAACGGTAATTGCTTTACCGCTTTTTCAGGTGAAACATAATTACTGATAACTATTCTTTTATTACTTGTACCACCTAAACCCTCTAAACATAAACTACCTTTAAAAATATATCCATTGGCCAAGAGTACTTGATCACCTGGCTTTAATCTTAATTTTCTTATTTCAAATAGGGACTTTAATGGTTTATCCATTGATTCTCCCGAATTGCCTTTCATCCCTTTTTCAGGATTTATGTAATAGGCAGTTGCAAATCCAGTAAGACTCACACTCCACAACAAACTTATTAGGATTAACTTTTTCATTTCAATTTCTGCTTTATTGGTCTATACTCTTCTTTATGTTCTCCTTCTACACTCCACAGATTTAAATATTCTATAATCATAGTAGGCTCATCTTTTGGAAGATAGGTATTTAATTCGTTTTTAACATTTTGGTGATAATACATTTCTCACGAACCATCGAAGTAAAATGTATCTATAATCCGTAAGCATAATTAAATACTTGGATTTATGTCATCATACCAAAAACCCAAGGAATAATTCCTGGGTTTTTGATACGGAATAAAGACTATTATTGAGGCGTTTTCTCTATTGCTGATAATGTAAACGAAAGACTACATTTTGCAGGATTTAGTCTGTACTTTGGTAATGCCAATCCTTTTTTCGACCAGCTATTTGTACCACCCACACCCATTTGTTTATCATCAATACAGATATAAATTGAATTGGTTGGTTTGATATCTATGGTATGTCTTTGTGCTTTATCGTTACCCGGATCAAAATCTGAAATTGGGTTTCTTAGTGATGAAAATCCAATTGTTGAAGTCGCATCAATTTTTAATCCTTTGCCTTCTTGATTTGTCCATTGTACGAAACGAACATCTGTTCTATATCCATTCTCTTGAGGACGAATATAATCTACCAACATAGCATCTACCGTAGTTTTGTAAAGACCTACAAAAGAACCGTTATTTCTATCTTGATAATTCTCTTCTGGACCTCTGCCATAATACATGACATTTGCATACTCCTTACCAATCGCTAAAGTGATTCCGTAACGAGGCATAAACGTTAATTTGTCAGGAGCTTGAGGTGAAAAATTAGCATTTACTGATAATGAACCATCTTTTGTTACTGTATAAACGACAGTGTTTGTAGCTTCTATTGTTGGGTAGTTCATCACATAAGTGATCGTAACTGATTCTCCTTTTTCTACTTTTACATCCGTAATTTCTCCTTTACTGCCTAAATCTCTCCACTCAAAATATTTAGCATCCTCTTTTCTATTATCCACATTCCAAGCACCAAAATCATTATCCGTAGGTGCTCTCCAGAAGTTCATCTTCGCACGTTCATCCAATAATTCTTTTTCTTGATAAACAATAGAGGCTAAACCAATTTCTCTACGATCAAATGTATATGTATAACCATTGGCTGATAGGATAGTCACCCCCTCTTTTTGATTCTCAACTTCTACTTTTTCGCCTGCTACTTCTTGAGCAATCTTTTGTGGTGACTGCATTAACACTTGGTTCGAAGCCATCACAAAACCTTGATCTAATAAGGCTTCTTGTCCGTTATTTTTTACATAGAAATTGACAAAATATTCTTTTGATGCATCAAAGTTATAATCAAAATCTACAGCTACATTTTTTGTTTGCTGTGGAGCTACATTATAATTTGATAGCACACCTTCTTTTATCTTAACTCCATTTTCTAATAAAGACCATGAGATAGATAATCGTGATAAATCATTGAAAAATTGTTCGTTGAAAATGGCAAATGTATTCCCTTCAACTTGAGTTATATGTACATTTTGATAAATGTGTCTGATTTCTTCAATTGCCGGATGAGGTGTTCTATCTGAACCAATAACTCCATTTGCACAGAAGTTATTATCGTTATACACTCCTTCTGGCTCGAAATCTCCACCATACTGATAATAGATTGTTCCATCTTTATCTTTCCCAATTAAACCTTGATCTTGCCAATCCCAAATGAAACCACCTTGAGCGATTCTATTCTTACGAACCCACTCCCAATGATCTAAGAAGTTACCATTGGAATTACCCATTGCATGACTATACTCACACCAAATAAATGGACGTTGTTCTTCGAGAGGTAATTTATTCTGCTTGGCAATAACCTTCTTATTTGCATCCTTCATTGGCATATACATATAAGAAAGAATATCTGTAGTACGGATCTTATCAATCGCTTCAGAACGTTCGTAATGTACTAATCTAGATCCATCATACTCGTGAATCCAATCGTAAGCTGCTTTGAAGTTAGAACCGTTACCTGCTTCGTTTCCAAGCGACCAGTAAATCACAGATGGATGGTTGAAATCTCTTTTCACCATTCTTCTAACACGGTCCAAATGCTGTTCTTTGTACATCTCGCTATTGGCCAATGTTTCCGATTTTTTATAACCATAACCATGCGATTCAATGTTTGCCTCATCACAAACATAAATACCGTACTCATCACATAAATCATAGAAATATGGATCGTTAGGGTAATGTGATGTACGAACTGCATTAATGTTGTATTTTTTGAAGTCAATGATATCTTGCTTCATCGTTTCCTTAGTCACTACATGTCCATTTACAGGATCATGCTCGTGTCTGTTCACCCCTTTGATTAATACAGGCTGACCATTTACCAAGAATTGTCCATTTTTTACCTCAGTAGTTTTAAAGCCAATACTTTGTTTGGAAGCATCAATTACATTCCCTTTCTTATCTTTTAATGCGATATGCATTGTATAAAGATTAGGTGTTTCTGCAGACCAAGGTAAAACCTTCTTAAGATCGATGTTTTCTGTAGAAACCTTATTTAATTCCTCTTTTTCTAATGCTACAGTATGTGTTTGAGCATATACAGTTTGTTGATCTTTTACTTTTAAAGTTACCTCAACAGACATTCCTTTAGCTTTCTTCGTTGATTTATTATCTACATCAATCGTATAAGATAATAAGCCATTTGTGTAGGTATCTGTATCTAAGGTAGAAGTTATTTTTATGTCTCTAATAAATGTTTTAGGGGTTGCATATAGATATACATCACGCTCTATTCCACTCAATCTCCAAAAATCTTGATCTTCTAAATAAGATCCGTCACACCAACGATATACTTCTACAGCAATATCATTTTTTCCTAATTTCAAATACTCAGTTACATCAAACTCTATGGCCGTTTTACTACCTTGAGCATAGCCAACTTGTTGACCA
Source organism: Flammeovirga yaeyamensis (assembly GCF_018736045.1). NCBI lineage: Bacteria > Pseudomonadati > Bacteroidota > Cytophagia > Cytophagales > Flammeovirgaceae > Flammeovirga > Flammeovirga yaeyamensis. Next base: position 2,131,888 of record NZ_CP076133.1, read on the forward strand.
TTCACCCAAACATAAAATGCCGAACTAACACCTGCAAAATGTAAAAATACTTGCTGATCCTCCCAATTATCATCCACTGTAAAAGTGCGTTTGTAGCTACCAACAGGATTATTATCATGTGGAATATGAGGGGCATCCATAGGGAATGGATAAATGATATTGGTATAAATAGGGTAACCATAACCTCTCATTTGCCAATCCGATGGAACATCAATGTCTTTCCATTGTGATACATCAAAATCAGTTTTATAAAAGTCAGCAGGTCTATCCGCAGGTTTAGGTACCCAATTGAATTTCCACTGCCCATTAAGATAAATATAATTGGCTAGTTGTTCTTGATCTTGTGTCGTATTGTCTCCTTGATAATGGACAAAAGTAGATCTTGTCGGTTCGGTGTTTACACGAATCACATCGGGGTTCTCCCAATTAGGTATTTCTTGTGCATGAGAGAATACACTCATTCCTCCCCATACAGCGGTTAATAACGTTTTTGTTAATTTGTTCATCATCTAAAAAATTTCATTCCATTTTATGATACAACAAATTAAGTAGAATCAATCAGAATAAAGGGGTCTAAATCGTCTCAATAGATGGTATAGACGAAAATGTGTTATAAAATGAATAATTTACTCCTTTAGTCACTTATATTAATTAACCTATAACTACAAATCACCTATTTAAGAGATACACTTATAGTTATCATAATAGATAAAAACACTAGAAATCCGTTAAAACAAAAAAACTAATTGATCATGTTTATCACATTACCAATTAGTTTTTGTCCTAATACTATCCAAAACTGATGGTCACTAATTTAGCATTTGGTCGGTATTTAGGTTAAAAGGTGTTGCCGGTAAATTGGCAGAATTATATAAATTACATTCAGGAAATACGTCATAAGCGTACATGATCAAATTATTTCCATTGAACTCTACTTCTATTTTATTCTTGCCAATAATCTTTGCTGATATAGGATCTAGTTTTCCTTCGTCATTTCTTACTGTAAAGCCTATCACTTCCTCTTTTCCATCAGAAGTAGTTAATTGCTTAGCCACGTTATCAAAAGTGATAATCAATTTATTGTTATCTACTTTATATGATTTTACTGTTGGTCCTTCCGCAATTACTTTCTTTTTATAAGTATCTCTTAAAGCCAATAAAGATAGTCTTCTTCCTACCTCTTGTTTATTTCTTGGATGAATATCGTATGCTTCTCCTACATCCATAGCCGTGGCCATTCCTGTATTTTCAAATTGTAAACACTCCGCTTGTGCAAGTCGAAATTTTGCCCATGACTCATTTTGCATTTCTCTTCCTTTCACCCCTTTAAATCCTGCAAGTTGAACAAAATAAGTAGGCATATTTTCATTTTTAAAATGCTTTCTCATCATCTCCACAAATTCACCAAACCAAGTGATATAAGGTTTAGGCTCTCCTGCATTTGTTTCCCCTTGATACCAAATCATGCCTTGTGCTGAATATGGAATTAATGGATGAATCATATCGTTGAAACAATAAGATCCCAAACAGTTTTCAGGATAATAAGGTGCTTTACCTTCAGGGTTCTCATCCCATTTTTTCTTTTGCTTATGATAATGTGCTAAGAAGTTTTTATTTCTTCTTTCAATACCTTCTAGTTCTGGAGAATTTTTTATGGTTTCTGCATCCATAAATGTACTGATGCTTGCGCCTCCATAAGAAATATCAATTAAACCAATCGCTACTCCTTTTAAGTTGTCGGATAACTCTTTACCAAAGAAATACCCTACAGCTGTTTTGTCTTTAATTGTGCTTGAGGAACATACTTCCCACTTTGCCTTTACCTCAGTTTTTGGAGTATCAGAACCTGACAACGGCATCGCAAGGAAACGAATATTGGTGTAATTCGATGAATTTTTTATCTCCTCCCTTGGGTTATTGGCATCTCTTACAAACCATCTCATATTAGATTGTCCTGCACAAAACCAAACTTCTCCTACCATTACATTCTTGTAAGTGATAGTTTCATTTCCTTCTGCTTTTAATTCATAAGGTCCGCCATATTTCATTTTAGGAAAACTCACAGTCCATTTTCCATCTTTGCCAACTTGCACATCAACTTCCTTTTTATCTAATGATATTTTAAACTCTGATGATGGTTTGCCTTCTCCCCAAATTTGAATTTCTTTGTTTGCCTGAAGTACCATATTATCCTGGAATACTTCTGCGAATTTTAATTGGCCAAATGCATTCAGGGCAATTAAAATAAATAAAAAAGTGTTTAGTATTTTCTTCATGTTCATTTCGTTACAGTAAATATGTTATAAAGATGAAGATTTTTTCGATTAATGATTGTCATTGATTCATCATATCATTCTATTATCATTTTACTACTAATTTTTGATATATATAGACAATAGCAGGTAGTAGGTAGTAGGTAGTAGGTAGTAGGTAGTAGGTAAATTCATCGATACAATAATAGCATCCAAGATTTTGGGGCTGTTTTTCGTAGAAACATTATTTATTTCTACGTCTTCCTAGAGGTGGCCTTGGCCCCTCGTTACACGGACTTTTAGCATACATTATTTGGGCATCTGTAATTTCTGAGATATTCACTATACCAACTACATCCCCGTCTCCAGCGAGGCGGCCTTGGCCCCTCGAGGACTATCGGTTTACACAGATACTTGTGCATAACCCCAACACCAGTTTTATATAAACACAAAAAAAGGTTAGCCAACATCTCGTGTTAACTAACCTTTTATATTTAATGAATGTGGCGCCGACTTACTCTCCCGGGGGTTAACCTAGTACCATCAGCACTGTAGGGCTTAACTGCTCTGTTCGGAATGGGAAGAGGTGAACACCTACGTCATTGGCACCATCAATGTCTTAATATCATTGACTGTGAACAGTAAAAACTTTGTCAGTGCCCCCACAAAGGGGACACCAACCGAAGAAAAGCTTTCGGGCGATTAGTACTTCTCAGCTTAATCCATCTCTGAACTTACACTTGAAGCCTATCAACGTCATCATCTATAACAACCCTCATAAGGAAATCTCATCTCGAGGTGGGTTTCGCGCTTAGATGCTTTCAGCGCTTATCCGCTCCACACATAGGTACCCGGCGATGC